>JAYUZL010000082.1:0-22503 GCA_043751875.1 Ferruginibacter sp. | reverse complement strand
GATGCATTTGCTAGCGCAACCGCATTTACGGGTATGTGGTTAATGGTAAAAAAGAAAGTCGAAAGCTGGTATTGGTGGATAGCCACCAACATTGCATCTATACCATTATACTTTGTAAAACACTATGTTTTTTCAAGTGTTTACTATATTATTTTGCTTATTATGGCTGTATTTGGTTTATTCTCCTGGCTTAAAAAATATAAGGCCATTAAGCTTGAAACAAGAGTGTAGAAACTGTTTACTTACAATTTTTTCAATGCTTTCTTTTATTTATTTTCGTGAGATAATAACTTTATGCAAGAAAAGCTTTCCTATTGTCGGGTTATTCCTTTTATGAAAGAGAAGGATTTTAACGTGCACAAAAATTATCATGATAAGCAATATGGTTTTCCCATAGAAAGCGATGATGAACTTTTTTGTAGACTTATTTTAGAAATAAACCAGGCAGGTTTAAGCTGGTCTACGATCTTGCATAAAGAAAAAAACTTTAGAAAAGCATACAGCAATTTCAATATAAAATTAGTAGCGGCTTACAAAGATGTAGATGTAGAGCGACTTTTAAATGATGTTGGTATTATAAGAAACCGCTTAAAAATATTTGCAGCTATACACAATGCAAACCAAATTTTACGATTACAAAAAGAACATGGTTCATTTAAAAATTGGCTGGATGACCACCATCAACTAACGAAAGAAACGTGGGTAAAATTATTTAAAACAACATTTCGCTTTACCGGAGGTGAAATTGTAAATGAGTTTCTAATGAGCACAGGCTATTTGCCTGGTGCACACGAAGAAGATTGCCCTGTCTATAAAAAAATATTGTTACAAAAATCTGCATGGAAAAAAATATAAAAAAGATTGTTGTTATAGGTCCGGAAAGTACAGGCAAAAGCTTCTTGTGTAAGGCACTTGCTGATTATTATAAAACAATTTGGGTAAAAGAATTTGCAAGAGAATACCTGGAAAACAATGGGCCAAATTATACCTTTGAAAATCTGTATGAAATAGCCTTAGGACAAATTAAAGAAGAAGACAATGGTATAAAGAAAATTACTGCTGCTTCTAAAACAGGTAATGCCTCTCCACTTTTTATTGATACAGACTTGCATGTAATAAAAATATGGAGTGAATTTGTTTACAATAAATGTGACAACAGGCTGTTAACCCAAATAACAAAACGGGAGTACGATTTGTACCTCCTATGTGATATTGATTTGCCTTGGGTAAAAGATAACCTGCGTGAATATCCCGATGTAAAAGTGAGACAAAAACTATTTCATTATTACAAAGAAGAAATGGCAGCACAAAAAACGCCATGGAAAGTTATAAGAGGAAACTATAAAGAACGTTTAGCTGATGCTTTAAAATTTACAGATCAAATTTTAAAATAACTTTCGTTGATTTATCTTTCATCCTAATAATTGTACATTCAATAAAGTAAATTATTTCCTAATAAATGGCGGCATCCGATTACTATAAATATAGCAAAGAACAGTTGCTGGCATTGTTACAAAATGCCGATGCAAAAAAACATTATGGCCTTGTGTGGGAAGAAGATAAAGTGCCTGAAAAAGTAGTGCAGGATTGCATTGATAAAATAGCAATTTTAAATGAAATAAAAAAGAAAAATATAAATTCAGATATAAAAATTCCTGAAAATATATTGATTGAAGGAGATAATTATCATGCATTGAAAGTGCTGGCTGAAACACACCAAGCCGCTATAGATCTCATTTATATTGATCCTCCATACAACACCGGCAAGAAGGAAGACTTTATGTACAATGATAAATATGTTGACATAGATGACAATTATCGCCATAGTAAATGGCTCTCCTTCATGCATAAAAGATTAACCCTCGCAGCAACTTTATTAAATAAAAAAGGGGCAATTTTTATATCTATAGACGATACGGAAATAGCACAGCTAAAAATCTTGTGCAATCAAATATTTGGAGAAGATAATTTTGTAGCACAGTTTATACGAAAAAATAAATCAGGTTCAGGGCATGACAGCTCACAGGTGGCAGTGGAGTTTGATTATATGCTTTGCTATGCAAAAAATAAAGCGGCTTTAAAATTTGAAAAGGAAACACTCGATGTGGAGAATGACAGTAAATATAAACTGGAAGATGAGCACATTAAACACAGAGGAAAATATTATTTAAGGGATTTAGATTATAAAGGATCTTATAGTCCATCTCTGGATTATGAATTAAAAATGCCTGATGGCAGCATAAGTTTATCAGGGGGAAAAGTAGGACGGCCAAATACATGGCGGTGGAGTAAAGAAAAAGTTGAATGGGGAAAGGCAAATGATTTTATTGTGTTAAAGAAAGGAAAAGATAAGTGGAAAGCCTACATAAAGCAATACCAGTTTGTAGACAATGAAAATAACAGAAGAGAAAGAAAAATTCCACACAGAGCTATATTACAATTTTTGAACGCAGAGGGAAGCAGAGAATTAAACAGCATTGTACAGCAAAATATTTTTAGGTTTCCAAAGCCGGTCGGACTAATGTTGTTTTGTATAAAATTGTTTGCCGATAAAAATATAACCGTACTTGATTTTTTTGCAGGTTCCGGTACAACCGGCCAAGCTGTGTTGCAGGCAAATAAAGCTGACGCAGGTAACAGAAAATTTATATTGTGTACCAACAACGAAAATAATATTTGTGAAACAGTTACTTATTCCCGAATAAAAAATTTAATAAAAGGGTACGAGGTTAACGGAAAAAAAGTAAATGGAATAAAGGCTAACCTGCGTTATTATAAAACGGCTTTTAAATAAATACAGCTACAATATTGATTACAATACAAGACAGCATTTGTATATCTGTTACTGATAATGAAATAAAATCGGTGATGGAAAAAGCAAGAACGCAACTTTTTATTGCTAAAAGAGATAACCTGCGCAACAGGCATGCAAACATACAATTTGACTGTATATTAAGAGGTTATATTGGAGAGTTTGCTATGACTAAATGGATGAATGAACAGGGTGTTTTTTTTGATAAAACGAATTATAGAGTTGATGGTGAAAATATTGATGTAGATTTTTTATACCGGGGTTATAATATAGAATTGAAAACTTCGCTTGTTCCTGATGTGGATTTTACTATTGAAAAGGCCGTTGAATACAGGGATATTAAACTCATAAAACGACAAGACGGCATTGATAATTTAAAAGGAGACGTACACCTGCAGATTTTTTTTAACCAGCGCCGAATGGCAAAAGATGAGTGGCTTGCCAGTAGAATAATAAATATTGAAGAGGCAGGTATTGATGAAATATTTGATAAAATGCTAGCACGTTGTTATAGAAACACTACTTACTTTGTAGCTTGGATAGATAAATTTAGCTTAATTGAAAATATTAATAAATTACCTAATAGTGATAAAACATGGTCATTTAAAGATTCTAAAAGGCAGTTTTGGAGTTGTAAGATCGTAAACTCAAAAAAACCAGTTGACTTAAAGAATTTTTTAAAATGTATTTTAGCTAAATAAAAATGCAACCAGAAATATGGTTGCATTTTTTTGTTTAATAAGCAGGGTATTATCTTGCAAATATTTCCTGTAATTTTTCTTTACCGTCATTACCAAGCGAAAGAGCATTGGAAATAAATGGACTTACATGTTCATCAAATAATTTTTTACCTTTTTCTTTTATGGCTGTTTGCTCTTCTTCGCTCATATTATTGTATTTGTAAATAGCCCATGCTCCTAATCCTAATAATAACATCGTTCCTGTGTTAGATATCTTCATTGTAATAATTTTTTAGTATGATTATGATTACATTAAAAACCATACCGAAATTTTAAATTATACTATTATTTTCTACAAAATACTGCGTTTATAAATTATCATATTCGTACAAAGGATCAAGTTTGTGCCCCGGCTCCATTTCACATACCGGTTTTATAATCCCGTTACTCAGGCCGTATACCCAGCCATGTAAATGTGGTCTTTGTTCCTGTTTCCAGGCTTTTTGTATGATGGAAGTTTTTGCAAGGTTAAATACCTGCTCGGTTACATTTATTTCAGTAAGTCTGTTTACTCTTTCCTCCTCTGTTCCCAATGCATCTATCTCCTCCCTATGCATGCGGTATACATCTTTTATATTTTTAAGCCAGTGGTTAATAATGCCGAAATGATGTTGCCCCATAGCTGCTTTTACCCCGCCGCAACCATAATGACCACAAACAATTACGTGCTTTACTTTTAAAACCTCTACTGCATATTGTAAAACACTCAGCATATTTATGTCTGTATTAACTACCAGATTTGCTATATTTCTGTGTACAAATATTTCCCCAGGCTGTGTACCCGTAATCTGGTTTGCAGGCACACGACTATCGCTACAGCCAATCCACAAAAATTCGGGCGCCTGTTGTGCTTCTAATTCTTTAAAAAAAGTAGGGTTATTAAGTTTTTGTTCCTCTGCCCATGCTTTGTTTTCCAGTAATAACTTTTCGTATGTGTGCATTTTATTATTTTTTTAAAGTTAAATAATCGTTTGATTAATTGCTACGCTCTAATGTGCTGAATCATCAAGAATTGCAAAATTATTATTATCTACAAGTTTATGAGATTCATTGTACATGCCTTTATTTACTGTAACCTTTATATTTTTCTCCGGTGAGTTAGTAGTGAATTCGTTGATGGTATCAATAATATCTTTATCAATAAATTCCGCTCTAGTAAGATCAAGGATTACTGAAGCATTTTGGGGTAGCTGTTCAAATAGCTGTTTTAAACTTGCCTTACTAAAAAAAGAAATATCTTTTCTTAATCTGATAAGGTGGCGGTTGTTCTCCGAAGTATAGAAAATAGTTGTTCTAAAATTACTTCTAATTATGTAAAAAATACCAATTGCTATTCCAATTAAAACTCCTTTTAAAAGATCTAAAAGTACAATAGCAAGAATAGTAACAACAAATGGCATGAACTGTTCCCATCCCTTTTTGTAATAGTCTTTAAAAATTGAAATTTTTGCTAGCTTATAACCGGTAAAAATAAGGATGGCCGCTAATGCAGCTTTAGGAATTAAGTTTAAAACACCGGGTAAAAAGGACACACACACTAAAATTAATATACCGTGAAAAATGGCACTCATCTTAGTTTTGGCACCTGCATTTACGTTTGCACTGCTGCGTACGATAACGCTTGTAAGAGGTAATCCACCGAGTAATCCGCTCACTATGTTACCACAGCCCTGTGCTACCAGTTCTCTGTTTGGTGGAGAAAACCGTTTCAATGGATCGAGTTTATCAACCGCTTCCAAACTTAACAAAGTTTCTAAAGATGCTACCAATGCTAATGTAACAGCAGTTATCCAAACATCTTTGTTGGTAATAAAAGACCAGTTGGGTAAATGAAAAAATGATATAAATTCTTTGGTGGTTTTTGCTACAGGAATATTAACGAGATCTGCTTGTTTAATGGCCAATACAGATACACTATCGCTTAAAAAATAATGTAAGGCTATGCCTACAATAACCACTACCAAGGGACCACTTAAAAGCTGGAATATTTTTTTGCTTTTAATAAATTTTGTTTCATAAAAAATAAGGATGGCTATGCCTATTATACCAATAAAAACTGCTAAAGGAGTTATGTGGTTCAGAGAATTAACTACAGCTGAAAAAGTGTTTTCACCTGATAACTGAATGAACGTTTCATCGCCTTCAAAATTTTTATCGTATCCAACAAGATGTGGCAATTGTTTAAGAATGAGTATAATTCCAATGGCTGCAAGCATACCTTTAATAACACTGTTAGGAATGTAATCTCCAATAATGCCCAGCTTAAAAATGCCCATTAATATTTGAAAAACACCGGCAATTACAACTGCTAAAAAAAATGCTTCAACGGCAGGAAGTTTTAAAACTGCTCCTGCCACAATAGCTGTTAATCCTGCTGCCGGCCCACTAACACTTAAATTACTTCCACTCATCATACCAACAACGATACCCCCAACGATACCGCCAATAATGCCCGAAAACTCATTAAGCCCACTGGCTACAGCTATACCCAAACACAATGGAATAGCTACTAAAAAAACAACCAAAGCAGCTGGCAAATCACTGCCAAAACTTTTAAAATACTTTTGCATGAAAAAAATGTATTGCAAATGCCCACTATCTTAAAAGCGAAAGGCATTCAATTAATAAATAGAAAAGAGTAACGAAAAAATACTTTATGTATTTGGTGGCTGTATGCTTAAATCAGCAAAGGGGTTTTTATAGAGATCTGTATTGTCGTTATAATAAACGACAGTGGTGAATATTATTGATGCAATATTATATTCTACACTAAGAAATTCATTGGAGAAATCTTTGATTTCTTTTTTTTCTAAGTTGCTGCAAACATCGTCTTCGATAAAACTACTCTCAAAAATGTATTTGCCCAGCTCTTTTACAGGAAGGCATTGAATGCTGATAATGACAAGAAGAAATATAGAAATTATTTTTTTCATTTAAAGTGCAAATATATACATCAATAGTTCTACAAAAAATGATTACTTAATGGTAAAAGTTCAAATTTAATTTCAATAAATTTTTTAAAACTCCTGGAAATATTTCTCCATCATTATATCAGCCCTTTCGTAATGTAGTTGTGCGGGTAAAGGAATTTCGATAAAGCCATATTTTTTATATAAATGAATGGCAGATGTTAGTTTTGTGTTTGAAAATAAGCTGAGTTTCGAAGCCTTCAAATTTTTAGCCTTCTGTATGCAATGTTCGAGCAATTTTTTTCCGATACCAAGGCCTTTGTATTTTTCCGTCACTGCCATTTTTGCCAGCTCATATTCCCCAATACCGGTTTTCATTAAAGAAATGGTACCAACAATTTCACCGTTGAATTTTGCAAAGTAAATATGGCCGCCTTTATTGATTATATGCAACTGTGGGTCAGATAATTGTTCTACATCACCCGGTTCTACAAAAAAATACTTCTCCAGCCATTCATAGTTAAGCTTTTTTATGTGATCCCTATATTCTTCGGAGTAGGGTACAATTGTAATTTCTGACTTTGTCATTTTAAATATTCAACCCTCCACAAACACTAATTGTTTGCCCTGTTATGTAGTTACCCATATCGCTTGCAAGAAAGAGTGCGGTGTTTGCAATATCTTCTGCGGCAGCAAACCTGCCAAGCGGTATAGATGCTTTGTATTTATCTGATGCTTCTCCTTCTTTTAAATAACTTGTCATATCGGTTTCTACAAAGCCCGGGGCTATCGCATTACAGCGTATATTTCTGCTGCCTATTTCTTTTGCAATGCTTTTAGTGAAGCCAATAATGCCCGCTTTACTTGCCGCATAACTGCTCTGACCGGCATTACCAATTTCTCCAATAATACTGCTCATATTTATGATGCTGCCACTGCGTGCCTTCATCATAGGTTTTATAACCTGTTTTGTAATGTTGAATACACTTTTTAAATTGATATTCATTATATCGTCCCACTGCTCGGGCGTCATGCGAAGCAGTAAATTATCTTTCGATATACCTGCATTGTTTACACAAATATCTATTTGTCCAAATTCCTTAATTACATCTGCAATAAATATTTCTGCCGCTGCATAATTGCCGGCATTTGTTTTATAATCTTTTGCTTTTACACCAAGTGCTGTAAGTTTTTGCGTTAATGCGTTTGCTTTTTCTGTACTGCTGTCGCTCACATAAGTAAAAGCAATATTGGCACCTTGTTCAGCAAATTTTATTGCAATGGCTTCGCCTATACCTCTTGCAGCTCCGGTAATTATGGCGGTTTTATTTTCTAACAATTTCATTTTTCATTTTTTAAATGCCCGCAAATTAAATAGGAATCATTATTTCTGCCTAAATGGTTGTTTCTTTAAGCAGCATAAATGTTATTTCAAATATTTATCAAACCATTTAATGTAACGTTCAAAACGGTCTACCTGGTAGGATGGTTTTGAGATACCGTGAAACTGTCCGGGATAAATAACAAGTTGCGTTGGAATATTCAATGAACGCAAGGCCTGGTACATTTGTTCCGAACCGGCTGAAGGCACATTAAAATCTTTTTCGCCTGCCATAAAAAGCGTAGGGGTTTTAATTTTATCGGCATTAAAAAAGGCATAGGAAAGGTCTATCCATTTTTTTGGATTTTTCCATGGTGCACCAAGTTCAGTTTCATATTGTGATACGTATTGATCTACACCATACATACTCAACTGCAATGAACTGCCCGCACCGCTTGCAGCAGCTTTAAACCTGGTAGTACTTGCAATAGTATAATTGGTCAATATGCCACCGTAGCTCCAGCCACCAATACCCATATTATTTTCATCTGCAATACCCATTTTTACCAGATAATCTGCAGCGCCTAACAAATCCATCACTTCTTTATTACCCCAATCAGCATAAATAGCTTTAGTAAACTCTATTCCTCTACCGTTACTGCCCCGGTAATTTACTGCCGCCACTGCATAACCCGCAGCAGCAAGCATTTGGCGGGTAAGGTCAAAACCGTAATCATCCTGACCTACAGGACCGCCATGTATAAAAATAATTGTTGGTAACTTTTTACCGGCAACCGCATTTACCGGGCGATATAATATGCCTGATATTTTAGTGCCATCTTTACTGACAGACGTAAACCCTTCAGTTTTTGAAAATTGAATTTGATTGGTAACCGAATCCTGCAGATGGGTTAGTCTTCGTAATTGTTTATTTTCTATAACATACAATTCGCCGGGCAGTTGCGGTTCACTTAAAACCGTTGCAAAAGTATTTGCAGTACTGTTTAATTGTATATCTGAAAAGCTTCTTTCATCTCCTACTATTGTTGACAAAACATTGGTAGCCAGAGACACATTTCCAACATACTGCTTTCTATCATCTGTTACTAAACAGACAATATTTTTACCATCATTGCTCCATTGTAGATCGCTTACGTTTCTATCAACCGATCCTGCCAAAGATTTTATTACTCCTGTAGCCGGTGTTACCAAAGAAATACTATTTTGACCATACATGGTAAAATTGAGGTTGCTTGAAGTACTTGTATAGGCAATGGTTTCACCATCAGGGCTCCATTTTGGGTTTCTATCTGCACCCGGCCATTCCGTTAGTTTTTTTATAGCTGCATTTTTCTCCGCATTCATCAAACAAATATCTTCATTGTCATTTCTATCAAAATCTGAAGAACGGTTACTTACAAATGCAAGTTGCCTGCCATTCGGGCTCCATTGAGGTGCTGTTTCATTGTAATTACCTTTTGTTAATGTATCCATTTTCTTGCTGTCCATATCAAAAAGATAAAGGTGGTTAAACCGGTTTTCAATCCAGCCATCTCTATCCTGTTTGAAATGGTACCGATCCATTACATAAGGTATCCTCGTTTTAGATTTTGCAGTATCAGTAAAATCCTGATCAAGTATGCTCATTGCAATTTTTTTACCATCGGGGCTCCATATATATGCTCCTATATCACCTTTTATATCAGTCAATTTTTTTGCTTCGCCACCTCTTCTATCCATTAACCATATTTGTGAATGCTTGTCTCCATTTCTAGACGCTAAAAAGGAAAGATATTTGCCATCAGGGCTCCATCTTGGGCTTGATTCTCCATCTTCTGTGTTGGTCATTTGCAGGTTCTCTTTTCCATCCCAGCTGATCATCCAAATGTCGCTGTTGCGTTTGTCTTTGGCAGTATCAACTGCGCTTACAACATATGCCACCCATTTACCATCAGGCGAAACCTGAGGGTCTGTTAGGGTTTTTATTTTATAAACATCGGTAGGTATCAATGATCTTTTAGTGTTATTCTGCGCAAATGAATTGCATACAAAAGCAAGTAAAAAAATTAACAATTGAAGTAATTTCATGTAGTATTGGTTTTAAATTTTATCTGTAAAAATAAATGTTTTAGTAAAATATTTTATTCTGAAGATTATTATTTTTATAAAAGACCTTCATTTCAATGCGAGTATTTCCTCTAAAATTCGTCTCTCATTGCTAAGCCTTGGCACTTTGTGCTGCCCACCTGTTTTTCCTTTTGTACGAAGCCATTCCGTAAATGTTCCGGCTTTCATAGCATGTACTACAGGCATACGCAATGCGATGTCTTTGTGGCGTTTCGCTTCATAATCGCTGTTAATTGCCTTTAATGTAGCATCCATTTCTTTTGTAAAAACGGAAAGGTTTTCAGGAGCTTTATCAAACTCAATTAACCACTCGTGTGCACCGTTGCTGTTTGCTGTAAAGTGTATGGGAGCAGCAGTATAATCCTTTACAACTGCGTTGGTTTTTAGTGCTGCGGCTGCAATGGCCTTGTCAGCATTGTCTACAATTACTTCTTCGCCAAAAGCATTCATGTAATGTTTTAACCTGCCGGTAATTTTTATTTTGTAGGGGTTAAGAGAAGTAAACTCAACCGTATCTCCCATAACGTAGCGCCACAAACCACCGGTAGTACTAATAACAATTGCATAGTTTTTATTTAACTGCACAGCCTTTAATCCAAGGGTTTTGGGATTGCTTTTTTTGTATTCTTCCAGCGGCATAAATTCATAAAAAATACCATGCTCTGTAAACAGCAGCATACCATCATCACCAGGTTTTTCCTGCCCGGCAATAAAGCCTTCACTGGCATTATATATTTCTAAATAATTAATTGGTTTGCCAATAATGGTTTCGAATTGTTTGCGGTATGGCACAAATGATACGCCGCCGTTTATGTACAATTCCAGGTTGGGCCATACTTCTTTAATGGTTTGTTTTTGTGTTATTACCAGTATTCGTTTTAATAAAAGCAATGTCCATGTAGGCACACCCGCAAGCATGGTTACATTTTCTACGGAAGTTGCCTGGGCAAGTTGTTCAAGTTTATCCTCCCATTCATCGAGCAAAGCAATACTCAATTCAGGTGTGCGCAGCCACTGTCCCCAAAAAGGGGAATTCTGCATTAATACCGCACTCAAATCGCCGCATTGTATATCTTCACTCAGTTGGCTTAACTGGTGAGACCCCCCAACAACAAGGCTTTTGCCCGTTAATAAATCGCTGGATGGAAAATTGTTGTAGTACTTTGTAAGTACATCTTTGCTGGCTTTAAAATGATTTTCCTTTAGGCTTTCTTCACTTACAGGAATAAACTTGCTTTTATCGTTGGATGTGCCACTGCTTTTTGCAAACCAATTCACCGGTGTGTTCCACAATACATTTTCTTCCCCTTTCATCATCCGCTCAATGTAGCTACTCATTTGCTCATAATCAGATAAGGGAACACGCTGTTTAAATTCCTTAACGGTAAACATTTTTGCAAAATTATATTGCTTACCAAACACCGTGTATTGTGCATCTGTTATTAAAGATTGAAGTACTTCCCGCTGTGCCGCAGCCGGATGGTTAATCCAGTTGTGGATGCGGTTATAGCGCAACCTTGCAAGAAATGATATTGACTTTGAAAGCAGATGCATTGGCAAGCAAGATAAAAAATATTATCAGTAATGAAATTTTATATAGCAACGATGTGATTTACTGTTTTCTTCCTGCCACCACAATTGTATTTTTAAACTTTTTTGTTTTGCCCTGCAGGTTAAATATTTCCGTGAAAATTATATAAATACCTACGGGTAGTTTTTGCATTTTTTCTCCAAGCCCATCCCACCGGTAATGGCCTTTTAAGCCACTCAAGGCATTGCGCTCTAAATATCTAACCGGTCTACCTGCCGCATCAAATATGGTAATATTTGCAACATAACCGGGTTCAGGAAAATTGTATTGTATGGTAGCAAAATCATCTATTCCATCATTATCAGGGCTTACAATGGAAGGTGTAATAGTTATATCTCCCTGCACTTCTAAATCGATTCTGTTCTGCGAATTTTTGTAGGTAGGAGTGCCGTAACCTACGCTGGATGCAGCGCTGTGGAAATTACTTTGCACACTTGCCCCATCAGGATTTATTCTTTCCAGCGCAACATCCTCTTCATTGCTTATTAATGCGAAATGCCATTTGGCACTGTATTTTACCTGGTCAATTATATTGCCCTGTTCATTTAATAAAATAACGTTGCCCTTATCATCGTTAAAAGACGGTAGTGAATTTACCTGTAAAAATGCATTGGCGTCGTTGGCAACATGATCTCTTTTTACAAGTGAAGGATCTTCCGTTACAACTATATAATCTCCGGGAAAAAACAGGTAATCCTCTTTTGTAAATTGTACAACACTTGATATGACGCCTGCAGTATTTCTGTTTGCGAGATAAGCATTTTTAAGGGTTAGTATTTTTTTACTGCGGTTGTAAAACTCTACATAGTCCGTACCATTTGGTTTTGGGTTGAACAATATTTCGTTTACAACAATATCAAAACTATCTGTACGTGCGGTTAACCCAACTCTTGCGGCTTTGTTGGCGCCTGTTAAGTTGCCTGAACAATCTGACACCGTATTTGCAGTAACGGTATAAATTTTATTTGCGGTAAGTGGTGTGGAAAGTGCAAGCGAAACCCTGTCAAACGATATAGACAATGGCAACGCACTTAAAATATTAATGTCATCACTTAGGCTGTAACTGCCTGCTAACGCTGCGTTGGCGCTGTCAACCGGTTCATCAAACACTAGGGTTATATGTGCAGGGTCAGGTGCATAGGCTCTTAGTAATTTCGGTGCCACCACATCTGGATTTAACGCATCAACACTGTTTTTTGCAGCAGGCGTACCTCCTTTTACATCGGTACTTGCCTTCCAGTTATTAATGCCCGTGCAGGGGTTTTTGGGATCTATCATTTCAAGCGTCCAGCCACCATTTTTCTTTAATTCATTTTTATACCATGCATCGGTATAATTGACAGAATGTATAATTACACCTTGTGCCGAACGCAGGTAAATTTTATCTGCATCATTGCTTAAAGATGGAAAACCTGTTACAGAAATTGTGGGTCCGTAAACACTCATAGCAGCAAGGGCCGCGCCAGTACAAACAATTACGTATTCGCCTGCGGGCAAAATAAAGGATGGCATCGGACCACTTTCTCCTGTTGCTTTACCAAGTTTCCAGTTCAGTAAATTGATTGGAAGTGCAGAAGTATTTTTAAGTTCCACCCATTCATTGGTGGGCAACGCAACCACCGGTGTTGGGTCAGGCATCAGCTCATCTATAACCACATCATATTGCAACGGAACAAAATAGCTGAATGTACTTGTGCCATTGTTTAGGGTATTGTTAGACACATCTTTTATGCCGTTAACAGTAATGGTAAGGTTGATGCGTACGGGTATATTTGATGCGAAAGTTAAATGTAATAATGATGTGTTGCCCGCATCTCTTAACGCTGATGCAGGCGAACCTAGGCCATTGCTTACCACATAATTTGAGGCAGTCTGGCTGCTGATTATATCTACAGGTTCATTAAACAACACATCTACGGTTGTGGCTGATATAGCAGCGACAGAATTAATTGCCGGCGGCGTAACATCTGGCACAAAAGGCTGTATAATTATATCATCGAAAAAGTGGCGCTGGAAAAAAGAGGCGGTGCTTTGCTTTACCACCACACCAAAAAATGCAGAGCTGTTGTAAGTATTATCTGTGACCGTACCCTCAGTAAAATAATTATTTCCGGTTCCTGTAATGTCACGAGATAATTTCCAAAGGTTAGCTGCGTTTCTTACAACCCTTATCTTTAATATATTGTTACCGGTATTTAAAACATCATCTACCCCGTCTATAATTTTAGTAACTGTACCCGCTGCATCTTTTTTATACAAAGCAACTTCATCCTGCGTATTACCAATTCTAACAAAATAACCGGTGGTGGTGGTTAGTAATAAATCACTTGCAGAAGCAGTTAAAAAAACATCAACAAAGTTTGCGCCTGATGAATTAAAGCCAATGTTGCAATAAAAATCCCATTGGGTAGTTATTGCCAACGTACTGGCTGTACTTAAATAAAAAGTACTGTTGGCTGTTGTATTATTGCTTTGCAGTTGGAAGCCGGGGTTTACGATCCAATCTGACGTATTGCCAACCCATGTTGGATTCACCGTAAAGTTACCGTCAGTAAAATTATCAGAAAGTTGCGCCTGTGTACTATTAAATACAATTATTAATACAATGGAAAGTAAAAGTTTACTCATGCTGCTAACGATGGATGATGAAGATAGGAAATTTGGAGATTAATTAAAAAGCTGATGGAATAATTTAGTTGTGGCGCATTTAATGAAAAGATTAATTTTATTACTATGCAAATTGTTATCACTCTCATATTTATTGCAGCTATTATTTATACTGTACGCTTTTTATCAGCCAATAAAAAGCCTGTAGTGAAGCAGCCTGTGGTTGCAACTGAAAAAGATGTTGAAACAATTTTATTTTACCAGAAATTAAGTACTGTTGATAAAACGAAGTTTTTAAAGAAAGTAAACAGTTTTTTACAAACAGTAATTATAACGGCTGTAAATACAACCATTACGGATGAAGATAAAATATTAGTAGCAGCGAGTGCAGTTATACCCATGTTTGCTTTTGACGGATGGGAATACCCACAGCTGGAAGAAGTACTGTTATACAACGATCATTTTAATATGGGTTTTGAAACCGAAGGCAACGAAGACAGAGATATTATGGGGCTTGTGGGTACCGGTGTTTACAAAAATAAAATGCTGCTGAGTAAGCCCGCCCTGCAGGAAGGATTTAATAATGAAACTGATAAAAGTAACACTGCCATTCATGAGTTTGTGCACCTTATAGATGCTGCGGATGGCGATACAGACGGCGTACCACAGATTTTAATGGAAAAAAAATATGTACTGCCATGGATGAACCTTATACATGCTGAAATGGAAAAGATGAAGGAAGGAGATTCAGATATTAACCCTTATGGCTATACCAACAAAAGCGAATTTTTTGCAGTAGCTGCAGAATACTTTTTTGAAAGACCTGATCTTTTTGAAGAAAAGCATCCTGACATGTACAAGATGATGCAGGAGATTTTTAAAACGAAATAGAAAATCTCATTAAATAGTTTATTAAATCCGGCGGTTTATTATTTCCTTTGCAGCAAATAAAAAAGATATGAAAGTTGCGGTTGTAGGGGCTACCGGCCTTGTAGGTTCAAAAATGTTGCAGGTGTTGGCGGAGCGGAATTTTCCGATAACGGAATTGATTCCCGTAGCATCTGAAAGATCTGTTGGAAAAGAAATTATCTATAAGGGTAAGCAATATAGAATTGTAAGCATGCAGGATGCTATCGCTGCAAAACCCGAACTCGCTTTATTTTCAGCAGGTGGTAATACATCGCTTGAGTGGGCACCGCAGTTTGCAGCCGCAGGTATTACGGTGATTGATAACAGCAGCGCATGGCGTATGGATGCTGATAAAAAACTCATAGTGCCCGAAGTAAACGCACATGCGTTAACCGCAGCCGATAAAATAATTGCCAACCCTAACTGTTCCACCATACAAATGGTGGTTGTTTTAAAACCCCTGCACGATAAATACAAAATAAAAAGGGTTGTGGTAAGTACGTACCAAAGTGTTACGGGCACAGGTGTGAAAGCAGTAACACAGCTAATGAATGAGCGCCAGGGCATTGAAGGCGAAATGGCTTATAAATACCCGATCGATATGAATGCAATACCCCACATTGATTCGTTTTTAGAAAACGGTTACACCAAAGAAGAAATGAAAATGGTGAAAGAAACGGTGAAAATAATGGGTGATGAAAATATAAAAGTAACGGCAACCTGCGTACGCATACCAACAGTAGGCGGGCACAGCGAAAGCGTAAACATTGAATTTGAAAATGACTTTGACCTTGCAGAAGTGAAACAACTTTTAGCAACATCGCCGGGTATTGTTTTAAAGAACGACAACGATAATTTTATTTACCCTATGCCACTTACGGCACATGATAAAGATGAAACATTTGTAGGCAGAATAAGAAGAGATGAAACACAACCCAAAACCCTTAACTGCTGGATAGTAAGCGATAACCTGCGCAAAGGTGCTGCTACCAATGCCGTGCAGATAGCGGAGGAACTTGTGCAAAAAGGGTTGCTGTAAATTTCTGCCTGAAGCCAGCAACTAATATTTACATTACATAGATGGGAAGGTGCAGTTCGGTCTGACAAAATCAATATTAGCAGGTGCGCATATCAATCTGCGAATCTGCGGCTAAACTATTAAGCCTAACAATTTCATTTTATAAAATTCACATTGTTGCGATATTTTATTTATACATTCTCTATGTACCTACCCAATGGTCCATGTCTCTCTGCCTCTTAATAATTTATCAAGATCGCCCGGGCCGTTTTTAGCTAATGCTTCTTCCATTTGCATGGTCATAACATTCTCATAGCAGGCACGGTCTGATTCAAAGAAAACACCGAAGGGTCTTGGTAAATGGCCCTGTAATGCCGGATCATCGAACATGCGTATCAATATCTGTGCTTTATAAAAATCTTTTTCGTCGTGTATCCACAAATCATCGTGACTTGCCCCTTTTTCTAAATGTACAATTACAGGTTTAAACCCATCGAGCTTAATGCCTTTATTTTGGGTGGCGCCAAATACCAATGGTTTTCCCTGTTCTAAAAAGATAGCTTCTTCGGGCTTGCTGCTTTTTTCTGTAAATATTTCGAAAGCACCGTCGTTGAAAATATTACAGTTCTGATAAATCTCTAAAAACGAAGAACCTTTATGAGCTGCGGAGCGAAGAAGCATTGCCTGCAGGTGCTTGGGATCTCTGTCCATACTACGTGCAATAAAAGTTGCATCTGCACCCATAGCCAATGCCAAAGGATTGAAGGGATGGTCAATGCTGCCCATTGGCGTACTTTTAGTAATCTTCTTTTCTTCTGATGTAGGCGAATATTGCCCTTTTGTAAGACCGTATATCTGATTATTGAAGAGTAAAATATTTACATCAAAATTTCTGCGCAGCAAATGAATGGTATGGTTACCGCCAATGCTGAGTGCATCGCCATCGCCGGTCACAATCCAAACACTTAACTCAGGTCTTGCAGCTTTGAGCCCGCTTGCTACTGAAGTTGCACGACCATGAATGCTGTGCATGCCGTATGTATTCATGTAATAAGGGAAACGGCTGCTGCAGCCAATGCCGCTGACAATTACAATATTTTCTTTTGGTATGCCTAGTGTGGGCATTACTTTTTGTACCTGCGCTAATATAGAATAATCGCCACAGCCCGGGCACCACCTGACTTCCTGGTCGGTTGCAAAATCTTTGGCGGTAAGCATCGGTTTTTCGGTAGTTAATATTTCTGCCATAATTAAGATTGAGCTGCAAATTTACAACAATCATTATGTTTTGCTGCTGCCAAAATAATGATAAAGGTTTGCGTAGCTGCTCGGGAGGTAAATTTTATGAGGTTAGTTGAATGCTTATTGACAAAACAGGCATTTAGCATCTTGAACAAAAAATATTGGAAAAATAAAAACCGTCGGTAGAAAAGCCGACGGCAATGGTCATTACAACCTAAAAATCGATGTTTTTTGAATACCTCGGTTATTACATGATAACCGAAGGCATACATGATTTATTACTAGACATTTATACCTCCTTTTTCTTTGGTGAATTATAACACAAATTACGAAGGGTAATTTGACAGACAAAATATTTGAGGCGTTTTTATAAAATTTTACCAAAAGTGAAAATAGGGTTGGGAGATCTTAGTCTAAATATCCGTTACGGATATAGTAAACGCGTTTTAGGCGTAATAAATATCATTTTATACATTACTGTAATATAAAAATTCAAAATAATAGATAATATGCAAAGATAAAAGAAAAGTTACCCCGCCTCGTTTGTTGAGATCGAGGCTTTATAAATTAGATAATAAGGTAAGATTCGTATAATTACTCTTAACGAGCAGGGGCATAATAGGATGACTGATAAGCCCCGACTACTAAATACAACTAAAAAAATTATTAAAGAAATAAAAAGACCCTCAACTTAGTAAGGGGTAATTAAACTCTCAGGACAGACATGGTTGAAATATGGTAATTACCATTATAGGCATACCTTTACTTTAGAGCTGCACAGTTTCTCCTTCAGAAAGGAAAACCTAAAGCAACAGGAAGAAATATTCTGCAGCCATGAGTAAATAATTCACTAACATTAAATTTAATTGTATGCCGAAAAACACAGCTGAACCTAAAAAGAACAAGCCTACTAAAAAGAAAAGCTCAGCACAGAAGAAAGCTGATCCAAAGAAAAAAGCACGCTAAGATTAAAGCGAAAAGAGCCCGGTTTACAGAGCCGGGCTTTTTTAATCCCTTGTTAGTTTGATATCGATTATAATGGCGGAAAAGGTTTGATAGATGTTATTCTCTTAGGCCCGATGATAATATGAGCTTATATATTTAGCAAACAATTTTATAGCTTACCCTACAGAAAGCTTCGCATCATTTCTGCGCTAGGGGGAGAAATAAATTCGGTAAGTACCCAGTTGGCAGTTTTGTGATGTGGCGGATTTAGTTCCAATGTATTTTATATTACTACTAAAGTTTATTATAAGCAGAATGTTAATTTTACCACTAAACCCGCCATATTCGCAGATGTTAATTTATGGGCTGCTGTTATTTTGTTAATTTACCAAGTCTAGCTGTTGTTTTTACGGTAGTAATTTTGGTTAAAAATCCAATACCTAAAATTGGTTTAATAACTTTTGTTTCATACTGCGGATAAAAAACCACGTCAAAACCAGGATTACTAATCATTAATTCGTAAAGAGAATAATTTGCTGTTTTGTCAGAAGCAAAATTGCCTATTACGGGAATACTTGCTAAACTAATTGAAGAAGAACCGCTGCCTTCTATTACTCCTGTTTTTTTCTTAAAAAGTCTTGCGAAGTCAATACCAAGAATTTTCACTGCTTCAGCTTGTGCTGTTACTTGGTCAGATAGAGTGAAGTCACTTTTGTTTAAATTAACTAAAGTATTAGGCTCTCTCATAGAATGGTTAAGCGTGGTACAACTTGATAAAGCTGCGATAACAATTCCTGTCAAAAGGAGTAATTTAAAAGATATTTTTTTCATTCGTTTGCGTCAGTCGCCACTGTTGTTTTTAAAGCCCGTTTTATAAAGAGGGTTCTGGTCTCCTCGTTTTTACTTTCCTTATTGTCACTTGGGTGGTCAGCCCTTTGGCTTTCGCAGACCGTATTGGTTTTTACATCTGCCGATAACTTGCAGGTTTGGCTTTTAATTTTAATTAAAAAAGCATAGCTCATAGTTTTTAACGACTGCTTTACGATCTTCTTTTACTCTATAAACAGATATTTCACAACTGAATATTTATGGCAAAGAAAGAGCAGTCCTTTCACAGAAATTGTCAATCAACTTTTGCAATTAATTTATAAGGAAAGATAAATGGCGAGTAAAATCGCCAGCAGCCCAATCAGTTTTAGTGGGCTCAGTCTTTGCTTTAAAATAATTAGAGCAAATAAAAATGGCGGTAGTATAGCAAATTTTGCAGCTATACTTATTATTGAAGGAGTAAAGTAATTATAAGAATAGGTATTTAAAATGCTTCCCACAGCGGTAGCTAAACCTATGAAGAAAATAAGGGAGAGTTGTTTATTTGTAAACCTGTAACCATGTTCATTTTTTTTAAAAATGTAAATAACAACAACTGTAATAAGCAGAGTAAGCTCCAGGATAAAAGCAAACCAAAAACTGCCAAGTTCTACTACATGCTTTTTATAAAGAACTGTTACTACCCCCCAGACCAGGCCGGCTGCAATAGCATGCAGTGATATTTTTTTATTGTGCTCCTTTTTATTAAAGTATAAAAATAGGAGTCCAATAATTAGGGCTGCGAGGGCAAGTAGAATTTTATAATTAGTTTGTTGCGCTACACACATTACAATTGTAACAGCTACTACACTTGTGAGGCCTTTAGTGATAATAGTATTTATACCACTTGCTTTTTGCTGCAAGCTTTTATAAAATAACAAAAAAGCTGTAACGGCTAAGAAGCCGGTACCTGTTGCGCTTAGCAAAGTAAAAATATTAAGACCATCAGTTGGTTCAAGTACAATGGCTAGTGCAAAAGTTAATAAAACGCTTACTACACCACGGTATACAATGCTTTTAAAAAAAGGGATTTTAGTTCCAAGCATCATCCACAACATATCTGCAATGCCATAGGCCAGCGGAAAGCTTAACAGGTAAAACAGCGTTGTGGTAATATTCATTTTTCCTTAAAACTATTATTATATTTTATTTTTTCATTGCTGTTATGTATACCCAGACACTCCTGGTACTTTGCTATTACCATATCCTTAAGCACCTTCGGCTTAACTACCTGTACGTTACTCATCCATTGAAAAATCCAACCCACGAGCTCGCGGTTTATCCCGCATTTTAGTTTCAATATTTGGTTACCATCCATTGAATTCTTCCATTGCTGAGATGAATGCCAGAAAAACTGCTTTGCAAAAGCGCCTGTTTCTTTGCTGAAGACTAATTCTATTTGGTATACTTTCTCATTAATATTTTGCGTGATGCCAAAATGGGTTTCGAAGTATTGAGCGAGTAGTTTAGCATATTTTTTTGGATTAAATAAATCTTCTCTTATTTCGAAAGCAACCAAGGTATCGTAGGAGAAGATGTAAATAATATCCAATCTTTCTATAAAGCAACAAAGTTGCAAAACTCCCCGGTGCAGTTGCAGGCCTAACGGAAGAACAGTTTCCCCGTCTGCTATTTGTCCATTGGATACGATGGCGTCAAATGTTATTTCTGATAAACTTATTTTCCTTTTATTCTGAATGGCCCAGATAAGTTCTTCTATTTTTAATTGTTGGTTTTTTGTATAGGTTACATCGTAAAAGTTGGTAGTCCCAAATATGAGGTGATGCGCATCTGCCGAAAACTCGTATTTATTTTTACTTTGTTTTTCGTACAATAATTCTTCTATTTTATTAAACGACTCTTCACGTTGCTTTATAATACTTTTTGGTACAAAATTTTTAGTGAGGAAAAATGTATTAATGTCAAAAAGTGTCAGGTCTTTACGACTTTTTTCAAAAACAAGTTTCCAGGTTTTCTTATTTTTTTCATTGTAAAAAACTTCTATTGTCTCTCCCTTTATTGTGAGGTTGTTGGTAAGGTCATTCAAATACCTGTACAATGAACGATCGTGAAATTCAAGATCATTCTTATTTTTCCAATCTGATAATATATCTATTGTGCACGGCGACTGGCGAAGGCGGCTGTATAAACGTAAAAGAATTTCTGATTTTGTGAGTCTCAAGTATTACAAAGTTTTCCAGATGTTCAATATAAGGTTAAAGATTTTCCCTGCATAAAAATTACGGATTTTTTTGCCCATATTGGTTATTTAAAAAATTCCACACGTAAGCGCCGAACTTATCATCCTCAGAAAGCGCAAAAATCTCTGAATGCACCCTGTTATTATGTATGTAATCTATTTTAACAGCAGCCTCTTTTAAGCCTTGCTTGGGTCTTGCATTAATTGTTTCAAGAGTTTTTTTTAAGACTAATGATAAAGTATAAATGAATTTAACTCGCATATACATATCTGTGCTTAAATATTTTAAAATCTTGTTTGACAGTAACTGTGAAAGTGCTTTACTAAGTTTGATTTATAACAAAAAAGTTTAATTGAGAAAGTGGTCAGTTTAGATAAACTCAGTAATTAGTTTATCTCTATAATTTTTTCTAAAAGAAATAATGAAATTTAAAACTAGCTATCTCTGATTGTGATTTTCAAAAATCTGTTTAAGCGAATATATCAAAGACCTTTTTTAAGGTCGTATCATAATAAAGTGAGGTCTTTGGGGATTGGGGATTCCGCAAAAATTAATCTTTATCAAGGCCAGGTAAATACTCCTGGCCATTTTTATTTCTTCTATTCAAAGTAATATTATCATTCCGTTAAAACTAAGCTGTGTGTTGTGCGGTAAGTGGCATTTACTACATCGTGTAAGCCAACCAGATGACTAATAAGAGTTCCCCGCCTCGGTGCGTGTCTCACGCACCATCCGCTACATTCCTCCCGTCAATAAAAGCTGAAAAAACTTTCGCCGCCCCGCATGGCAGGGATTGCAGCGTAAAGCCTGTGACTAATGTTTGGCTTTGTACAATTGCCCATGCCCCACCTCCCCAATATTTTTATTCTCCGCCTGCGTTAGTCTTCGCAAAAGACTTCACTTAAATACTTTCCCGCACTTATCATTTTTTAATGTCCCTGCTGTTGTAATATCATTTCAGCAACTTCTCTACCCGTTTTCATTGCAGCATTTAGTGAAGGATACGCTGTGTGATCACCACATTGATACATAAAATCATTTATTTTTAAGGCATTATCTGATGAACGTTGATCAAAATATTGCGGCAATGCTTCGAGTATGCGATAAGTGCGAATATGTTGCCATTCATATTTTTCACCAAACCATTGCTTTAGTTCTTGCTGTACTTTTTCCAGCAATTCAGTTTCAGAAAATGAATTCTTTCCTACAATACT
>JAYUZL010000081.1:0-5159 GCA_043751875.1 Ferruginibacter sp. | reverse complement strand
AATATCATTACCATTTGTAATACCTCCTGATATACCTCCGGCATGGTTGGTAAGGGTAAGTCCATCCACATTTTGAATGGCATCATTATGTTCAGATCCTAACATTTTAGCAGCAGCAAAGCCTGCACCGAATTCAATACCCTTCACTGCAGGGATCGCAAAAACTGCATGACTCAAAAGGGACTCAACCGAATTATAAAAAGGTTCTCCTAAACTTACAGGAATATTTTTTACAACACATTCCACAATTCCACCAACACTATCACCAAGCTTCATGGCTTTTTCAATACCTTTTTCAATTTCTTTTTCTCCACCAACTTCCAATAACGTAGCCACACAGGCAATTTCAGGATATGCGTGTTTAATTATTTTTTTAGCAACAACTCCTGCACCTACCAGACAAACCGTTAAACGACCACTGAAATGTCCACCGCCTCTAAAATCTTCATATCCACCAAACTTTTGTGAAGCCGTTAAATCTGCATGTCCGGGACGGGGAACGTCTCTCTGTTTTACATAATCACCGCTACGGGTATTGTTGTTTTCAAAAATAATTGTAAGCGGTGCTCCGGTAGTTTTATCATTAAAAATACCTGACAAAAAAATGGGAATATCATCTTCTTTTCTCGGAGTCGTACCTGGCTGTGAGCCACCCTTCCGTCTTTCTATGTCAACAACAAAATCTTCTGCAAAAAGCGTAATGCCTGCGGGGCAACCATCTATAGTTATACCAACAGAAGGCCCGTGAGATTCTCCGAAAATATTTACTCTAAATAAAGTTCCAAAACTATTCATGCTATAAAATTATTCTTCAATTAAATTTAATTCTGTTCCTAATTTTATTAAATCATTGTAAAACTGTGGATATGATTTATTTATTGCCTGGGCATTTTCAATTTCAATCGTACCGGTTGCACCTAAAGCTGCAACAGCGGCAGCCATTGCAATTCTATGATCATGATGAGAAGATACGACAGCAGATTTTATTTCACCCCCAATAATATGCATTTCATCACCGGTAAGAAGAATCTCAATGCCCATCTTCCCAAAAATTTCTCTTAATGTTTCTGCACGATTACTTTCTTTCGCAACAAGCCTGTGTGTTCCGGTAATGATTGATGTTCCATTACAATAAGCAGCAAGTACGGCAAGCGGCGGAAACAAATCAGGACAATCAGTAGCATTAAATGTAAATGCGTTTAAATAAGTTTTTGAAACCTCAATTGAATTTTTATCCTTATTAATAACAGCACCGCAACTTTTTAAAGCTGAAAGAATAGCTTTATCAGCCTGCGCAGAATTTTCATCTAAGCCTGTAACTTTTACTGCTCCACTAACAGCACCTGCAACCAATAAAAATGAAGCACTGCTCCAATCTCCTTCTACAGTATATTCTATAACTTTTTCAACAGCCGATTTAGGTTTTATCAAAAACTGCTTGTAATCTTTATTAATAACATTGTAGCCGAATGTCCGCATTACATTTAAAGTTAGATCGATGTATGGACTACTTTTTAAATCATTCACATTGATGGTAACCTCGTCATTAGCCGCAGCGCCAAACGCAAATAAAAGTCCCGTTAAGAACTGAGAACTTAAAGAACCATCTATCGTAATATTTTTGGGTTGAAGTGGTCCCGTAATTTGCAAGGGCAAAAAACCATTGTTTGATTGTATATCAACTTTAAGCTGCGGAAACACTTCATCAAAAAAGCTCATTGGTCTATTTAATAAACTACCTGACCCTAATAAAGAAATTGTACCTGCTGATAAGGCAACAATGGGTGCAAACATTCTAAATGACAGCCCACTTTCCCCACAGGAGATTTGTTTTTCTTCAATTATAGTCCCGGCCGAAAATCCTTTTGACTCAATTATTATTTTATCTCTATCTAGTTGAACTTTTGCACCAAGATGTTGAATAATAGTTAAAGCCGCTTTATCATCATTGCTGATACCGGCATTATAAATATAGGTTGTGCCATTGTGTAAAAGTGCCGCTGCACAAGCTCTTTGCATACTGCTTTTAGAAGCTGGGGCTGATAAACTTGCTGTTAATTTTGATGGAGAAACAATTACCCTCATTATAAACTCTGATCTAAAAGTGATGCAATGTTATGAAAGGATAGCTGTTTAACTGAACCCTCGCCTATTTTATTTAATAGCACGAAATTGATTGCTTCCCCCGCTCTTTTTTTATCTTTAATCAGAAGTTCTAAGACTTCGGCTTTATTTATTTTTAGTGATATAGGCAATTGATATTGAAGGAGTAATATCTTAAGTCTATCTACTAAAATACTATCAAAATTATTTAATTCCTGTGAAATTTTTACTGCCATTACCATCCCGATGCTTACTGCGTGACCGTGCGGAAGATTATATAAATTTTCAATAGCGTGTCCAAAAGTATGCCCAAAATTAAGTTGAAAACGATCTGCCTTCTCAAATTCATCAGCTACAACTATGGATGTTTTTATTGCAACATTACGTTCAATTAATTGAGCAGTAGCTGTTCTATTTTCTATATAATATTCAATGTTCTTTTTTTCAAGTTCATAAAACATTGCTTCATCTTTTATGCATGCATGTTTTATAATCTCGGCAAACCCATTGACCCACTCTAATTTCGGTAACGTATCAAGAAAACTGTAATCATATAAAATAAATGATGGCCTGTAAGTGGTACCAACCATATTTTTATATTTACCAATGTTTATTCCATTTTTACCTCCAATTGCAGCATCAGCCATTGCTAAAATAGTAGTGGGTACAAGCCCTAAAGATATACCTCTTTTAAAAATACTCGCAACATATCCAACCATATCGGTAATAACGCCTCCACCAACTCCTACAATTAGCCATGATTTATCAATATTAAATTTCAATAATTTATTTATGATAAAATCAATCGTATCCTGTGTTTTATTTACCTCTTTTCCTTTAACTAAAAGAACCTGAAAATTTTCGAATTTTTGATCATGCAAGGTAAAAATATGCTCTTCAGTAATAATGATGATTTTTTGAGAATCAAAGAATTCCTTTATATTAGCAAAGGGCCTATCGAAATAACTTGTAACTGTCTGCCCTGAAAAGTCTGTTTGTAAAGTTCTCATACCAATTTATAAAACGCAGCTTTATATTTTAAAGTTTAAAATACTAATAGGAACAAAGTTACAGTGGGCTATTTATAATACGTAGCTATTTGCAAAAAAAGAAAGAGCCATTCCAGAAAAATGGAATGGCTATGATTGCTTTGTCAAAAGAATCGTAAATTTTTATAAAATAGAATTAAGGCTTCTTTTTTTCCATTTTACCTTCAACTTTTTTCATTGTATCAACTGTAGTAGTAGTTGTTGTCACAACTTTACTAGTATCAGGTTTAACAATTGTCGTAGTATCAGGAGTTACAACTACAGATGTATCTTTAGTTACTTTAACTTCTTCAGCTTTTTTTTCGTTGTTACAAGCTGTAAATGATGCTGCGATAACCGCAATTGCAAGGAATTTTTTCATTTTGTTTGTTTGTTAAGTTTAAAATTATAATTCATTTATTAATACCTAGAGTCAAAAAAGGTAACCCAATTATTTATTATTTATTTTTAAATAGCTTAATGGGTTACTAATTCATTTAATTTGTATTAATAAATACGAATAATAGGTGAGTACATTAGAACAAGATTTAATATTACTTGAAGGAATCGCAGTCGAGGATAAAGGTTCTATAGAGCAATTGTACAGACAACATTATATGATGATACAATCTTTGGTTTTGGCAAATGCAGGAAGTAAAGATGATGCAGCAGATCTTTTTCAGGAAACAGTCATAGTGGTTTATGAAAAAGTAAAATCAGGCAATTTTGAATTACAATGCCTTTTAAAAACTTTTATATTCTCTGTGGCCCGAAGATTATGGTTGAAAAAGTTACAACAGCAACAGCGTTACACTTCTCAGTCAAATGGATTGGAAGAAACTGTTCCTGTTGAAGATGAAGTTGAGAGTCATTTGAAACTTCAGAACGATTTTAATATTATGGAGAGTGCTATGAACAGAGTTGGTGAACCATGTAAAAGTTTGTTACAGGCTTTTTACCTTCAAAAAAAACACATGAATGTAATAGCGCAGGAGTTTGGTTATACAAACGCTGACAATGCTAAAACTCAAAAATATAAATGTCTTGTGCGACTAAAGAAACTGTTTTTTGCACAATATAAAAATATAGACTAATGGAAGATACTCTACTTATAGATGCTGCTGAAAGATTTGTTAACGGACAAATGTCAGCCGAAGAAAAAATTTATTTTGAAGACTTAAGGAAAAAAAATCCTGAACTTGATCAGGCTGTTGTGGAGCAAATTTTCTTTTTGAACCAGCTAGAAAATTATAGTCATAAGAAGAATTTTAAATCTTTGCTTACAGAAGTTGAAAGTAAATTAACTCAGGAAACCTTTATTGCAAGAAATATAGTTCAATCACCTTCCAGAATCATACAAATTTGGCAGCGTTATAAAAAAGATATTGCTGTTGCTGCTTCCATTGCGGGTTTGGTTTCTTTACTGATAGCTACTGCCGTTTCTACAGTTAATACCGGTGAAAAAGCCAATATTAAACCGCTGGTTGATAAAATAAATAAGGAAGCTGAAAAAACCCGGAAAATTGAAAATAAATTAAATGAAATTGTGAACAGCGGTGTGGCTGTCGAAAAAAGCAAGCCCCGTTTTGATTCCCGCTTTAGAGCAACCGGTTTTTTAATTGATGCTAGTAACAATTATATAGTTACCAATGCACATGTAATTAAAGAAGCTTCTCATCATCTTATTGTAGAGAATAATAATGGAGAACAATTTTATGCCAGTACCGTTTATGTAGACATATTGAATGACATGGCAATTTTGAAAATTAATGACTCTTCGTTTAAACGTTTACCTTCTTTGCCCTATTCTATTAGAAAAGGCGGAGCTAAATTAGGAGAAGCCATTTTTATGTTGGGATATCCTAAACAGGAAATTGTATATGGAGAAGGTTATGTAAGTGCAAAAAACGGATATTTAATGGATACCGTTTTTTGCCAGATAAGTACAGCAGCTAATGAGGGGAATAGCGGGTCTCCGGTTGTGACCAAAAACGGAGAACTTATAGGAATTGTAACCAGTACAGAAAC
>JAYUZL010000080.1:0-2341 GCA_043751875.1 Ferruginibacter sp. | reverse complement strand
CCACTTATTTTTTTTATGTACTCATTCACCATGCCTGAATCAACAGATTTTCTCTCGCCATCGCGGGTGTAATATTGAAAAAGTTCTTTACCCGGAATGTCTCTGCATGATTTTACGATGGCTGATAACTTTTTATTTTTTATACTGATATCATGGTGAACCCCTTTTTTTCCTTTGAAAGAAAATTTTAATTCACTACCGTCAATAATAACATGTTTATCTTTTAAAGTGGTTAGTCCAAAAGAGCCGTATAGTTTTTCATACATACTGTTGCCTATCCTTATATTGGTTCTTTCCATTACACTTACTACTGCTGCCAATACTTTTTCAACTGGTAAGCCCGGTAACGAAAGATCTTTTTCCACCTGTAGTCTTATAGACGGCACAGCTTTTCCAAACTGGTAAAGCCTGAAATATTTTGTATGATTGCGAAGCGAGTTCCATACCGTATGGTAACGGTATTGTTTTCTTTTTTTTACATCAATGCCCGTAGCCTGCAAATGACCATTTTCCAATTCGCATATCCATACTTCTTCCCACGCAGGTGGAATTACCAGGCTTTTTATCCTTACCAAATCTTTTTCGCTGGTTATCTTTATTGTTTCTTTTGCTATATAGTCAAATTGCTTTCCCTTTTTTACACGCTTTATTCCAGGAGCGGTATCGTGTACATAGACAAGATTAACTGCCTGGGCACTTTTTTTAGGATCACCTATAATAACCCTTAGTTTCTTTTTTGATAATTGTAAAATTTCTTCTGCTAATACTTCCATAAAAATTATGCTTTGTACAGAGCCACAGAAAGTATTGTGCCTTTTTTTTAGTGCGAAATTTCTATAGTGTATAATAATATAATTCCCTCCTTATCAATTTACCGGGCAAAATATTCTACATCAAAAACATCCCCTCTTTAAACATTAGTAGAAAAAATTAGTGGTATGTGGTTTGTTTTGAGAGTAGTAAAACTAATGCTATGCTTACAAAAGATGCCAATCTTTTATTTTTGGAAAATAAAATACAGGAGATAAAAACAGCTGTTTTCAGAGCTGAAATTTACAACGAGTTGAAATTACCTGTTAATATTATTACCACATTAAAAACTGACGGAGACGGAAACATCTGGTTTTTTACTTCCTGTAATGGAGCGTACGCCAAGCATATTGATAAAAATTTTTTTGCTTATCTCCAATATCATCAAAAAGATAACGGATGCCGACTTCGTATAAACGGTTTAGGATCCATCGTTGAAGGAGAAAGTCAAATTAATGAAGGGGAAAAAGGCACAGCCACCAAGATTAATCATAGCATCATTTTAATAAAATTTAAAATTTTACATGCTGAATATGCTGAAAATAAATCAACAGAAAAAATATCCATGACAAATAAAATGAAAACTTTTTTATCCTTTATATTTATTCAGCCTTTGAAAAAAATATATGATTTTTCATAACCAGGCAGTTAAGGATTTTACAGTATTGTTTCAAAATAAATATTTCACTTTCCAGTGTCTATTAATTCAGCCTGTATTTTTGTAATCATAAAGCTTTTTTTTACCAATAGTTATAAAAATTTGCAATTTACTTTTTTCATTTAGCGATATATTTAGCTTTTTTGAAATCGTTACATAAATACACAACAAGAAAAAATAAATAGACAAAATGCAAACATATAAAATACCTTTTAGCAATTGCAGCAGGAGAAAAAAAGGTAGGATAAAAAAAAAGCTATCAGCTCTTAAATTTTATATTTACACCTTGGTTAATATATCCGCCTTTTTTTCAAGCACTTCAATTTCCTTCTTTTCCTTCTTAATATTCTGCCGCAGTAATCCAAACAAGCTCATATAAATATTAGCTATCCATACTAGTGAAAACCCTGCTATAATATAACCTCTCCAGTCATTGAGCAGCAGTTGGTAATGGGTTAAAAAAAGAAATCCTATTGCTACATAATGGCTAAAGCAATACTCACAGGTAAATAAATAAAAAAATTTTCTTTCCAATAAAGTCTTACCCTGCTCACAGCGGGTAGCACAATATTCCCTTGGCTCTTTAAATATTTGCTCGTGTACAACAGTCCATGCTACACAGGCAACGGGTATTGCCAATAAAAAAAGCCAACTTATTTGATGTACTATTGTCATAAATTATTTTAGTAAAAAATTGAACAAATCATAAGCCTGCTGGTTCTTCGATGTAAACTACTTAATTGTTTAAAAGAAAATTATTAGCTGCTGTAAGATCTGGTATTTTTAACCCTCTTTCTTAGCATTAATCCTATCCACAAACAATGCACCATTATATTAAATGGATCCATCGAGCAAAAAAAGCATTTACTTTAC
>JAYUZL010000079.1:0-3523 GCA_043751875.1 Ferruginibacter sp. | reverse complement strand
AAAAATTATTTGTAATTAAACTCACTAATGCTTTATAGATTTTGTACAAATGTTTTCTACAATAACCATATTAAGTCTTTTCACATTTTTGTTGGTATTCAACTTTAACTACCCACATATTATTGAATACAAAATAAATCAGTCAATTGAGCAACTGAACTATGTTGACTGTGAAACCATTGTTTCCTACATTCTGTTTCTTTATGTGTTGTTTAATTTAACGAGTTATCTATGGTTAGGCAGGGTAATTAATCTGGCTCGTAAAATAGCTATGTCTGGAATTAATTACAACTTGACTATTAAGCTTAAGTATGAATATCAGGCTTATCAGGTTGTATCAAAGAATGAGCAAAAGGCTATTGATAGTTTTTCTTGCGGCAAGCAGTCGTTTTGGTAATAACGGAGGCGATGTCTATCGCCTCCAAATCTTTTAAAACTATAAGATAAAAATAAATATCATGAAACATTTTTTTAGCAGAGCTATTCTCTTCACTGTCTTGGTAATTACTTTCTGTGCAGGAATGGCACAAAAAATAAAGTATTTTAATAACCCTCTATTACCGATGGGGCCAGACCCCTGGAGCATATACAAGGATGGGTTTTATTTTTACACCCATACTACACAAAACAATATAACCATCTATAAAACAAAAGATATAACCAACTTAAAAAATGCCAAAGTAAAAGTTGTTTGGATACCTCCCAAAACAGGTATGTACTCAAAACAACTCTGGGCGCCGGAGCTTCATTTTTTCAATAATCAATGGTATATTTATTTTGCCGCCGATTCTGGCAGAAATGAAGACCATCGGCTTTATGTACTTGAAAATTCATCTCCTGACCCACAAAAGGGAAAATGGATAATGAAAGGGAAACTTACCACGCCAGAAGATAAATGGAGTATTGACGGCTCAGTGTTTACACACAAAGGCAAATTGTATTTGATATGGTCTGGCTGGGCAGGAGATGTGAATGGCAGACAGGATATTTATATTACCAAAATGAAAAACCCCTGGACGGTAACAGGAAAAAGAACCCTTCTTTCCAAACCTGACCTTGAGTGGGAAAAATTTAATTACACAGCAGAGCCCAACAACGAACTTAACAACATTTATGTAAATGAAGGTCCACAGATATTGCAACATAAGAATAAAATTTTTCTCATTTACTCTGGCAGCGGCTGCTGGACAGAACACTATGCCCTCGGTATGTTGACGGCATCCGGTAATTCGGATTTACTAGATGCAAAAGCATGGACAAAATCTCAGCAACCAGTTTTTCATCAATCTCCTGAAAATAATATTTATGCAACCGGGCATAATTCTTTTTTCAAATCGCCTGACGGTAAAGAAGACTGGATTTTATTTCACGCCAATTCAAAACCTGGACAGGGTTGTGGTGATTTCAGGGCACCGTATGCACAAAAAATAGAATGGGATGCAAATGACTGTCCTGATTTTGGCATCCCCTTGAGTACCAAAAATGTTTTAACAAAACCATCCGGGTTGAAATAGTTGTAATAATAAATTCTAAAAATTATAATAATATGAAAATGAAGGTATCTTTTTTATCAGTTTTTATTTTTACGTTTTTTTACTGTAGTGCTCAAAAAAATAATGATGTGTGGCCTGCACAAAAAGTAAATGACTGGTATGCACAACAACCTTGGCTGGTTGGTGCAAACTATATTAACTCGTCTGCCATTAATCAACTAGAAATGTGGCAGGCAGAGACTTTTGACACTGCACAAATTGCCAAAGAACTAAGCTGGGCAAGAAGTATTGGCATGAATACCATGAGGGTCTTTCTACACGACCTTTTGTATAAACAAGACCCAGAGGGATTTTTGAAAAGAATGGAACAGTTTCTCACAATTGCAAAAAGAAATAACATTTCTATTCTGTTTGTACTGTTCGATTCTGTTTGGGACCCTTATCCAAAATTGGATAAGCAACCGGAACCAAAGCCGCATGTCCACAATTCAGGCTGGGTGCAAAGCCCCGGCAGGGAGGCATTGGAAGATTCAACGCAATACCAACGGCTGGAAGAATATGTAAAAGCGGTGGTAAAACGGTTTGCTACTGATAAACGTATCTGGGGTTGGGATGTGTGGAATGAGCCGGATAATACCACAGGCACTTCTTATGAAAAGGTTGACGGCCCAAGAAAAATAGAATTGGTAACTGCCTTGCTTCCAAAAGTATTTAATTGGGTAAGAAGCCAAAAGCCATCGCAGCCTTTAACTTGCGGCGTATGGGCAGGAGACTGGAGAAGTGATGAAAAATTAAAACCGATAGAAAAAATACAGTTAGAAAATTCTGATGTGATTTCTTTTCACAGCTATGAAGATGAAAAAACTTTTGAAAAGCGGATTCAATTTTTATTACGCTACAAACGCCCCATCATTTGCACAGAGTATTTAGCAAGGGGAAATAACAGCACCTTTCATGGTTCTTTACCGCTGTGTAAAAAATATAAAGTGGGTGCTATAAACTGGGGATTGGTAGATGGTAAATCGCAAACCATTTACCCCTGGGATAGCTGGGAAAGAAAATATACTGCCGCACCTCCATTATGGCACCATGATATATTTAGGGCAGATGGTACACCTTACAGAAAGTATGAAGTGGAATTTATAAAACAACTCACTAAAAAATAGCAAGCAGTAATCAATCGTTAAGTTTAACCCTGTAACCCTTTTCTTTTTCAAGTGAAGGGGCAAGGTTTTTTTTCTACTTACTGTATTATAATATGATGACAGAAAATAAACTAAGCAATCATTTAACAAACGAGTTGCAGGAGCAATTTGGAAGTTATTTTAATGACATGCCGTTGATAGTAAAATCTCCGGGGCGTATCAATCTTATTGGCGAGCATACAGATTACAACAATGGATTTGTATTGCCTGCTGCCATAGATAAATTTATTTATGTAGCTATTGCAGCAAGGGCTGATAATGAGATACATCTTGTTGCCGGAAATCTTGAAAAGAAACACATCACTACATTACATGACCTGGCTGTTGGAGATGAATCATGGTCTGCATACATCCTCGGAATTGTACAGCAATTACAACAAAGTGGTTTTAAATTATCAGGCTTCAATGCCTTCATCACGGGTGATGTGCCGGTTGGTGCAGGTATGTCATCTTCTGCTGCTTTAGAATGTGCCACCATTTTTGCACTGAAAGAATTATTTAAACTGCCGATAGAAAAATTGGATATGGTGAAGCTGGCAAAAAAAGCAGAGAATGAATTTGTAGGTGTGCAATGTGGCATCATGGATATGTTTGCCAGTATGATGGGCAAAAAAGATATGGCGATACAGTTGGACTGCCGCAGTTTATTATTTGAGTATTTTCCATTGAAATTGGAAGACTATAAAATTGTGCTGTTTGATACGCAGGTTAAACATTCACTTGCTGGTGGAGAGTATAATGTAAGAAAACAACAGTGTGAAGAGGGAGTACAATTGTTGCAAACTATTTATCCGCAGGTGCAAAGCCTTCGGGATGTAAACTTTG
>JAYUZL010000078.1:0-9728 GCA_043751875.1 Ferruginibacter sp. | reverse complement strand
ATGCGCTTACTACCATTACTATTTTCTGCTGCGTGCACAATAATGCTCGTTATTATTTTAAATACAAAACTGGTTGCGCCTGCTCCACTTGGTGCTTTGCTATCGCCGCAACATGGTTTGTGGCAAAACGCAGAACCTTCAGACAACAACTTTTCTGCAGACTTAAAATTTCCACAACTTAAAGGCAAAGTCTCTGTTTATTTTGATGAGAAATTGGTACCGCACGTTTTTGCAGAACAGGAAAACGATGTATATTTTGTGCAGGGATATTTGCATGCAAAGTTCAGACTGTTTCAAATGGAATTACAAACAAATGTGGCTGCGGGTCGTGCTGCTGAAATGGTTGGAGAAGTTGCATTAAAACATGACCGCGAATTTAGAAGACTTGGAATGGTTTACGCTGCTGAGATAGCTTTGAAAGAAGTTGAGCAAAATGAAATTACAAAGTCCAGTTGCGATGCTTACACAGCAGGTGTGAATGCATACATTAATACTTTAACAGAAAGTACCTTGCCTGTAGAATATAAATTGCTTGGTATAAAACCTGAAAAATGGAGCAATTTAAAGATTGTTTTGTTTTTAAAATTGATGAGTAACGATCTTGCTGCACACGATATAGATTTTGAAATGACAAATGCAAAACAGTTTTTCAGCAAGGCAGATTTTGATTTGCTGTATCCATCGGTTCAGGATTCGCTGGACCCTATTATTCCGAAAGGAACTATTTACGGTGCGCCGGCAATGAAACCTGTTGCTCCGGCAAACGTAGATTCTCTGTACCTAAACAAAGGTTTTGTAGCTGTTGAAGAATTTGAAAAACCTAATTCTGCTAATGGCAGCAACAACTGGGCTGTAAGCGGCAGTAAAACAAAAAGTGGAGCACCCATTCTTTGCAGTGATCCGCATCTTGGTTTAAACTTACCATCTATTTGGTACGAAATGCAGTTATCTACGCCAAATTTTAATGCTTATGGCGCTACGTTTCCGGGCTCGCCAAGTGTCATCATTGGTTTCAACGATAGCTGTACATGGGGTGTTACAAACGGTGGCAGAGATGTTAGAGATTATTATGAAATAAAATTTAAGGATGACAGCAGAAAAGAATATCGGTTTAACAATGAGTGGAAGCAAACCACTTTTAGAATCGAAGAAATAAAAATTGCAGGGAAACCTTCGGTGTTGGATACCGTAGCCTATACTGTATTTGGCCCTGTGATGTATGATAAAAATTTTAATGGTGGAAGACAAACTAATAATAAAAATTATGCGGTAAGGTGGAAAGCCCATGATAAGAGCAACGATTTATTGATGTTTAATTTAATGGACCGTGCAAAAAATTACAACGATTATCTGGCTGCTGTCGTTAACTTAAAAGTACCTGGGCAAAATGTTGCATTTGCCTGTAAAAACGGAGATATTGCCATGCGTACACAAGGTGAGTGGCCGGCAAAATGGAAAGGTCAAGGAGATTTTGTAATGCCAGGTATTGACAGTTCCTACATGTGGCAGGGAATGATTCCACAAACCGAAATTCCTTTTCAATACAATCCTGAAAGAGGATTTGTGAGTAGTGCAAATCAAAAACCAACTGACTCAACTTATCCATATTATTTGGGTAGAGAATATCCGGTAGCCCGTGGATTACTTATTAATAAAAGACTTTCAGCCATGCAGCAGATCACTCCGCAGGATATGATGGCACTGCAGACTGATAATTACAATATTTATGCAGAAGAACTTGTTCCCGTTTTAATGAAAAAGATAAATATTGAAAAGTTGAATGCAGATGAAATAAAATACTTTTTAATTTTAAAATCGTGGAATTTTAGAAATGATGCAAGTTCAACCGGAGCAACTGTGTACAATGAATGGTACAAAAAGTTTAAAGCAGATGTTTATGATGATGAATTTGCAAAAGCACCAAAGCCTATTCAATTGCCATTTGAAAGTACTTTAATAGAAGCAACCTTACGAGATAGTACTTATAAATTCTTTGATGATATTAATACAACGAAAATTGAAACACTGGCAGATGAGGCAACAAAATCATTTAAAGACGCTGTACTTGTTTTAACGGAACTGGACGCAAAAGGTAATCTTGAATGGTGGAAAAATAAGGATACCCGAATTAACCATCTTTTAAAACAAGCTGCGTTTAGTCGAATGCACATAAATATGGGTGGTGGCAGAAATATGATTAATGCTACAACAGAAGACCACGGTCCAAGCTGGAGAATGATCGTAAGCCTTACTGCAAAAACAGAAGCATATGGTGTTTATCCTGGTGGACAAAACGGAAATCCTGGCAGTAAATATTACGATAACTTTATAGACAAATGGGCTGCAGGTAAGTATTATTCTTTGTGGATGATGACCAAGAACGAAATAAAAGATGACCGCATTAAATGGGTTATGAATTTCTCTAACTAATTATTAAAATTTTAGATTACAACCTATGAAATTTTTTATTTCAATTTTATTGACTGCATTATTAAGTTTTGCATTGTGTCTTTTTTTACCTTGGTGGGTAATTGCGATAGCTGGTTTTGCAGTTGCATTTGCCATACCTCAAAAAACAGGTTTATCCTTTGTTGCAGGGTTTTTAGCATTGTTTCTTTTATGGGTAGGTTTAAGTTTTTGGATGAGTACGGCAAATAACCATTTGCTTGCACACAAAATATCTTTACTTTTTATTAAAGTCGATAACCCGATGTTATTGATAGTGATTACAGGCATTATAGGTGGAGTGGTAGCGGGTTTTGGCAGTTTGACCGGAAAGTTGAGCAGAAAATTATTTACCAGTTAATTGTTTTAATTTTTCTGTAACAGTTTCAGGTTTAATTTCGTTTTTAACAAAAGACTGTACATGCGTTTATTTTTATTTTCCCTGACTGTTTTACTTTTTCAGGATATTTCAGCGCAAAAAATTTATGGTACAGTCTTTAATTCAGATGGCGACTTATTGCCGTTTGCATCCATCTCTGTAAAAGGTACTACAAAGGGTTCAAGCGCAAACGATAGAGCAAAATATGCACTAAATCTTTCGCCGGGCAATTACACAATTGTTTGTCAAAACATAGGTTACACTTCATCTGAAAAAAAAATCACCGTAACAAATGATACCGAGCTTTCTTTTGTGTTGACCGAACAAAAGTTAAGCATGGAAACTGTTGTTATAAAAAATGGCGGGGAGGATCCTGCATACGAAATAATAAGAAATGCAATAAAAAAACGAAACTTTTTTGCCAACCAGGTAAAAGAATTTACCTGTAATATTTACGGTAAAGATTTAATAAAATTAAAAACTTTACCAAAAAAAATATTTGGAAAAAAAATACCTGACAGCGACAGAAAAGAAATGGGACTTGATTCTACCGGAATAGGAATAATTTATTTATCTGAATCAGTATCAAAAGTAAGTGTACAACAACCCGATAAATTTAAGCTGGAAGTTATGAGCAGTAGGGTAAGTGGAAGCGGCAGTTTCGGTTTTAATTTCCCCTCATTTATAAGCTTGTACAGCAACAATGTGAAAATTTTTACAGATAAGTTTAATCCCCGTGGTTTTATTTCGCCAATAGCCGATGGTTCTTTAAATTTTTATCGTTTTAAATATCTGGGTACTTTTTTTGAAAATGGCCGATCAACAAGCACCATTCAGGTAACACCAAAACGAAAGTATGAGCCATTGTTTTCAGGCATAATAAATATTGTAGAAGATGAATGGAGTATTCAAGGTTTTAATTTGAGTTTGACTAAAACTTCTCAACTGGAAATAATGGACACCTTACAAATAACGCAGTTGTATGTATCGGTTGATAACAGTATACGAAGGATAAAAAACCAATTACTACATTTTAATTTTAAACAATTGGGTATTGAAGCAGGAGGTAATTTTTTAACTGTTTACTCTGACTATAATGTAAACCCAAAATTCAGTAAAAAATATTTTGATAATGTTGTTATGAAATACGACACGGGTGTAAATAAAAAGAATTCGGTTTATTGGGACAGTACCCGTGCGGTTCCGCTGGAAAAAGAAGAAGAACTCGATTATAAAAAGAAAGACAGTATTTATATCCAAAATAAAGATTCACTACTGTCGAGGCATTCAATAGATTCTTTAAATAAAAATCAATCAAAAATAAAACCTTTTGATATTTTTTGGAATGGGATAAGAAGAAGTCATTTTACTAAAACAAATACCGTTTCGTGGGGAGTTGACCCTTTAGTAAAAAATGCAGAATACAACCCGGCAGAAGCAGTTGTGGTGAATGTAAACGGGTATATAAATAAGTCCGGCAGCAAAAGCAAATCAGGAATTTCTTTCAGGCCATCAATTAGGTATGGCTTTAATAACACACATTTAAATCCACAGGCATCTCTTACTTTTTATACCAGAGAGCAAGATACATTAACCACGAAATTGAAACGCTATTCAGTAACTTTCAGCGGAGGTAAAAGAGTAAGTGAGTTTAACAAAGAAGGAAATTTCCCTTCATTGAGAAACACCATTAGTACTCTATTTTATGGTAAAAATTATTTGAAAACGTATGAAAATTATTTTGGCAGTATAGCCTACAACAGGAGGTTTGAAAGTGGTTTGCGTTTTTCAGTTTATGGACTGTTTGAAAACAGGATCCCGTTAAATAATACGACAAATTTTACCATATTTAAAAGTGACAGCGCTAATATAACTCCCAACTATCCTACGGAAAAAATGGCTAATCAATTTGACCCTCATAAAGCGCTTATTGTGGGCTTTTCAATTACATTTAAACCAGGGCAAAAATATATTCAATATCCCAATTACAAAGTTGGCATAGGTTCAAAATACCCAACTTTTGTTGTTAATTACACAAAAGGCATTAACAATATCTTTAACAGCAGTGTAAATTTTGACAAATGGCGATTTTCAATTCAGGATGATAAAAATTTAAAAATTGCAGGAAGCATTAAATATAAAATCGGTATTGGAGGATTTTTAAATAACAAAAAAGTTTTTATTCAGGATTTTCAACACTTTAATGGAAACCGGGTATTATCTGCAAGTGAATATGTAAACAGTTTTCAACTTGCATCCTATTATGCAAACAGCACCACAGAAAACTTTTATTCTTTTGTGCATGTAGAGCATCATTTTAATGGACTGTTTACAAACAAAATTCCACTTTTTAGAAAGTTAAACTGGAACCTCGTTGCAGGAACCAATGCATTGTATATAAACAAAATCAATAATTATATTGAAGTATTTGGTGGACTTGAAAATATTTTTAAAATATTTAGAGTTGATGCTGTTGTAGGTTATGATAAGAATAATAATGTAAGTACCGGTATTAGAATAGGAGCAGGGGGTTTATTAGGTGGCAGCTTTAGCAGAACTGCGGGTGGCGGCAATAATGCTTCAGTGAATTTTTGAGATTTTAAGTTTTAAAAAAAATTATTACAAATAACTTTGTAAGTAATATTTGGTTTGCCATTCAAGCATCCAATCATTTTTTCATGATTTCTTTTCTTTGCAGAGAAGATCAAATCTAAAAAACATGTCAATTTTACATAACCGCCTTTGCCAGGCAGAATTAAGGAAAATGCTGGTGGCAGAAAAAGAGGTCCGCATTACCATTTCATTTTACCGATATTTTTTTATTGAAAATCCGGTTGAGCTTAGACATGAACTTTACAAAAAATTACATGAATTAAAAGTGTTTGGAAGAGTATATGTAGCGCACGAGGGAATCAATGCGCAGCTTAGTTTTCCTGAAAGTAATGCCAACGATTTTAAAAATGTAATTGAAAATACACCGGGGTTAGAAGGGTTAAGATTAAATATTGCTGTGCAACATGAAGTTGCAGAAAATACACGGCCTGCAGGTGGTAAAAGCTTTTGGGTTTTAAAAATAAAAGTAAGGGATAAGATTGTTGCTGATGGCATTACGGATGATAGGTTTAACATGGTAAACAAAGGCTGTTATGTAACAGCGGAACAATTTAATACATTAAGTAATGATGAAAATACAATTGTGGTTGATATGCGCAACCACTACGAGTATGAAGTTGGGCGTTTTGAAAATGCCATTGAAATACCAAGCGATACTTTTAGGCAGCAATTGCCGATGGCCGTTGATATGCTGAAAGATAAAAAGCACAGAAATATTATCATGTATTGTACCGGAGGAATTCGCTGCGAGAAGGCGAGTTCATTTATGCTATACAATGGTTTTAAAAATGTTTTCCATTTGGAGGGAGGTATAATTAATTATACCAACATAATAAAAGAGCTAGACTTGCCAAATAAATTTCATGGAAAAAATTTTGTATTTGATGACAGGCTTGGAGAAAGAATAACAGACGAGATTATTGCTGAATGCCACCAATGCAAAGCCCCTGCAGATACACACACAAATTGCCTCAATGACGGTTGTCATTTACTGTTTATACAATGTGAAAGTTGCTCTGAAAAATTTAACGGTTGTTGCAGCGAAGAATGTAAAAAGATTTTTGCATTGCCGCGTGATGAACAGAAAGAACTAAGGAAAGGAATTGATAAAGGAAAGATAATTTTTAATAAGTCCCGACAGCGAAGACCGAATCTATAGAAGAAAAGTCCTTTTGGAATTTCCAAAAGGACTTTTTATTTTAAAGGAATACACCTTCTTCATCATGTTTAGAAAATTCATTGCTTTTTACTCCAGCCTTAATTTTAGATTCTGCTGTTTTAAGACCTAATGATAGTTTATTAGAAAATTGTTGAGCTATCTTTTTAAAAGAAGAATTATTGGCATTATCTTCATTTGAATTTAAAAGTTCATGCTCAGCTTTTAATATAATTGCTACAATACCGCCTATTGCTGCACCAGCAAGGACCGCCAAAATGATGTTTGATTTTTTCATCCTTAATTTTAATTTATTATAATGGTCTTCTACCCGAAATAACCCTGAATAATACAGCAATAATAGCTATTACTAAAAGAATGTGAATAATACCACCACTATAAAAGCCACCAAAAAAAGATATCGCCCAAATTATAACTAAGATAACGGCGATGGTGTAAAGTAAACTGCCCATAATTTTGTTTTTTAAGTTAAAATAATTGTATAGTTGTACCAATCCCAAACCAAATTATATGCCACCATAAAATATTAGTAAAATTTCGTCCCCCAAAAAAAACAAATGGGAACTTAATTCTACAGTATTTTATGTCAAATTTTCTAATGAAGTAGCAATTTTATTGAACACTGTAATGTCATCTACGTAAACAGGACTAAAAGTTTTTCCTGTTATTTGTTCAAATAATTCAATATATCTGTTACTAATCTCCTCTATTTTAGCGTTAGTTATTTCAGGAACTGATTGCCCCACTTTCCCCATAAATTCATTTTCCATTAACCACTCCCGCACAAATTCTTTGCTCAATTGTTTTTGTTTTTCATTTTTTTCTAATCGTTCATAAAATCCATCTTTATAAAAATACCTTGATGAATCAGGAGTATGTATTTCATCCATTAAGTAAATCTCGTCATTTATTTTCCCGAATTCATATTTGGTATCGGCCAATATCAGTCCCTGTTTTTGAGCTAACTCTTTTCCTCTATCAAATAATTGTAAGGCGTATTTTTCCAAAATAGCCCATTCGTTTTCTGTTGCCAATTGTTGTTTTACGATCTCATTTTTGCTAATATCTTCGTCATGCCCTTCGTAGGCTTTTGTGGAAGGAGTAATAATTGGTTTTTCAAAAAAATCATTTTCTTTCATGCCTTCGGGTAATGTAACACCACACAATTTTCTTTTCCCTTCTTTATATGTCCGCCACGCATGCCCTGTTAAATTTCCTCTAACGACCATTTCAACGGCAAAAGGAACACATTTTTTTCCAATGCTGACAGTGGGTGCAGGCACTTGCAATAACCAGTTAGGGCAAATATCTTTGCATTCGCTCAACATATATGCAGCAATTTCATTTAGAACCTGTCCTTTAAACGGGATCGTTCTGGGAAGAATAACGTCAAATGCTGAAAGCCTGTCACTGGCAATCATAACGAGAATATCGTTATCAATTGTGTAAACGTCCCTTACTTTCCCACTGTAAAAATCCGTTTGTCCAATAAAATTGAAGATAGTCATGGCACTAAAATAGGATGAACCTTTGACACCTGCAACTACTATTATTATTTTTATTTACAAATAAGTGAGAAAAAAAATTTTATAAGATAATAACTATGCTTATTTTACCTTATTATTTTAAACGCAAAACAACAGTTATGAGAAATTTTACAAGCTACATGATTACAATGTTGCTGGCTACCCTGTTTTCGGTGTCAGCTTTTGCACAAAATGTAACCATTGGCGGTAACGTAAAAAACAGTGCGACTACAGAAAACGCTGCCGCTGTTTCCGTTACAATTAAAGGAACTGATGCAGGCACATTTACCGACGAAAAGGGTAATTATGCTGTAACTACTAAATCTTTACCTATTACCCTGGTATTTTCTTCGGTAGGTTTTACAACTCAGGAAATTGCTGTAACGAGTTCAGGACAACAGGTAAATGTGAACTTTGTGCCGAGTGAAGCTTTGGGACAGGAGGTAGTCGTATCTGCCACTAGGGTTGCACAAAATATTTTAGAATCACCTGTATCTATTGAAAGAGTGAGTGCAGCAGCCATCCGTACTGCGCCTGCTGCAAGTTATTATGATATTGTTGCAAATTTAAAAGGAGTAGATATAACGACATCATCTTTAACTTTTAAAACACCAACTACACGAGGTTTTAATGGCAGTGGTAATTTACGTTTTAACCAGCTGGTTGATGGTATTGATAACCAGGCACCGGGGTTAAATTTTTCTGTAGGAAGTATAGTTGGTTTAACACAACTTGATGTTGACAATATTGAATTACTGCCCGGGGCGTCTTCTGCACTCTACGGACCCGGTGGAATGAACGGAACTTTATTGATAAACAGTAAAAGTCCTTTTAAATATCAGGGTTTATCTGCTGAAATAAAAACAGGTATCATGCATACGGACAAAAGAGAACGCCCAACTTCACCATATTACAACTGGAGTATGCGTTGGGGTAAAAAAATATCTGAAAAATTAGCTTTTAAAATTACCGGAGAATTAATATCGGCAAAGGACTGGATAGGAGATGACTATAGAAATTACAAAGGTCTTGGTGCTGCAGGTAAACCCACATTTGGTACAAGAGAATCAGATGCTAACTACAATGGTATAAATGTTTATGGTGATGAAACTACAACAGATATTCGGCCTATACTTGCAGGTATAGGTGCGCCGGCGGGATATCTTACAGCTCCAATAAATGTATCTCGTACAGGATACAATGAAAGAGATATAATTAATCCAAATACAGTAAATTTTAAAGCAACAGGCGCATTACATTACAAAATAACGCCAAAAATTGAAGCTATTGCTGCCGGATTTTTTGGAACAGGTAGCAGCACTTATACAGGTAGTGACAGATACTCTTTGAAAGATTTAAAAATTGCTCAGTACAAAGTAGAGTTAAACAATAAAAACTGGTATGTAAGAGCATATACTACACAGGAAAATGCGGGACAATCTTTTAATGCTACGGTTACAACCAGGTTATTGAATGAAGTTTGGAAAGCTTCTCCACCGAAACCAAATGCTGGTGGCACGATAGGTCTTGCTGAAATTGCTGGGTCATGGTATGGTCAATATTCTATTGCTTATTTATCTGCTCTACA
>JAYUZL010000077.1:0-14839 GCA_043751875.1 Ferruginibacter sp. | reverse complement strand
TTGGTTGATGCTGATGTGAATTATAAAATAGCCAAAGAATTTACTGATAAGGTAAAAGAAACGGCGATGGGTTCTAAGGTTCTGATGTCAGTAAATCCTGGGCAGCAAATGGTTAAAATTGTGCAGGATGAATTAACTGCACTGATGGGAGGAAAAGAAAGTGAGTTTAATATAAACGGCAACCCTGCCATTATTATGGTTGCAGGTTTACAAGGATCAGGAAAAACTACATTCAGCGGTAAGCTCGCCAATTATTTAAAAACAAAAAAAGGTAAATCTCCATTATTGGTTGCTGCAGATATTTATCGCCCTGCCGCTATTGACCAACTGGAGGTTTTAGGTGGTCAAATAGGGGTTGATGTTTATGCAGAGAGAGATAATAAAGATGCTGTTTCAATTGTACAAAATGCCATTAAAGAAGCTCGAGCAAAAAATAAAAATGTAATTATTATTGATACTGCTGGTCGCCTTGCAGTAGATGAAGTAATGATGAATGAAGTTGCAAGGGTAAAGGCGGCTGTGAACCCGCAGGAAATTTTATTTGTTGTAGACAGTATGACCGGACAGGATGCCGTTAATACAGCAGCTGCATTTAATGAGCGACTTGATTTTAGTGGGGTTGTACTCACAAAACTTGATGGAGATACTAGAGGTGGTGCTGCCTTATCTATTCAATATACAGTGAATAAACCCATAAAGTTTATGAGCAGTGGTGAGAAAATGGATACGATTGATGTTTTTTACCCTGAGCGTATGGCTCAAAGGATTTTAGGAATGGGAGATATTGTGAGCCTTGTTGAAAAAGCACAGGAACAGTTTGATGAAGTTGAGGCTGCTAAGTTGGAAAAACGAATTCGCAAAAACCAATTTGATTTTGAGGATTTTAAAACACAGCTCGCACAAATTAAAAAAATGGGGAATATAAAAGACCTTATGGGTATGATACCGGGCGTTGGAAAACAAATAAAAGATGTTGATATTAATGATGATGCGTTTAAGGGAATAGAAGCTATGATAAACTCCATGACAGTTTTGGAAAGAAGAAATCCAGATTTGATTAACCCAAGTCGCAAAGCAAGAATTGCAAAGGGGAGCGGAAAAGATATTGCTGAATTAAATGCTTTTTTAAAACAGTTTGAGCAAATGAAAGGAATGATGAAAATGATGAATAAAATGCCAATGGGGAAAATGATGGGAAGAAAATAAAAGAATGTTTGTTTAGATATACACAAAAAATGCTGCGTCGATTGACGCAGCATTTTTATGAAATAAATTACAACTAAGCATTTAACGCTTTATGCATATCACGGTATTTCTTAATAATGTCGTGAGAGTTTTTTAATGATGATTGTTGAGAAGTAATGAGTTGACGTGTTTCAGCATTTATTTCTGCATCAGAAGCTAACGCATCTCTGTATGCTTTTTGTGCTGCATCTTCACCAAATTCACATGCATCTAAAACTGATTGTCTATCCTTACCGGTAAATGTAGCCTTCACTTCCATCCACGCCCTATGAATTTTTCCAAGGCCGGTAGTTCCTGTTATAGGATCTCCTCCAATTTTTACAATATTATTAATAAGTTCAGTTTTGTATTTAATGCTATCTTCCGCCATCTTTATAAATATTGTTTTTAAATCAATATCTGTATCCTTTGTTTCTTCAGCAGCCTTTTCATAGCCTTCAACTCTGTCATTGTTGATCTGGACAAGATCATTTAAAACTTCTATTAAATTTTCGTTCGTTGTCATATGTTTTGTTTTTAATTTCTGTATTTTCTTTTATAATTCAGACAATTTTTATACCGTCTCTACATTAATGTTGTGTGGAAAATTGTACTCAAATTTTCTTGTAGAAGCGTACTCACAAAAATTTAATTACAACACAGCTTTATTAATGATTAAATAGTTTCACTATCTCTTGTTACAGTTTTAGTAACAGTTACCTTGTCTGCAGAAGTTGTATTACCAGAACTTCTGGAAGCTAATAAAATAATTACAAGCAATATTACCCCTCCTAAAACCCAAGCCCAAGGCTCCATATACCAGGTTTTCTCTGTGGTTGTTGCAGTTGACGACGTTGTGGAAGTTGCAACAGTGCTATCCTGCGCAAAAACTATAACAGAATTTAGAAGGATTACGGCAAATAAAAAAATTTTTGCACTGTAAATATTTAGTGAATGTTTCATATTATTTTTTTAGTTGTTTATAGATGCGTTGATAAAACAACAAGTGAGCCAATTTGAAAAGGTAAATAATTTTAAAATTTGGAACATATTGTAAAGCGATTTTTTATTTGCGGAATAAACATTTCAACAAAAAACCTACACTCTTTTACATTGTATATTTGTAACAACGAGATTAATTATGGCCACAACAAAAGTAAAAGAAGCTCCGGTGAGTACATCTGAAGATTTTATAGAAGTGTTTGGCGCAAGGGAACATAATCTCAAAAATGTCGATATTAAAATACCAAAAAATAAATTGGTGGTTTTTACAGGTGTCAGTGGCAGCGGCAAATCCTCCCTAGCCTTCGATACTATTTACAACGAAGGACAACGCAGGTACATGGAAAGTTTTTCTGCTTATGCAAGGCAATTTGTAGGAGATATGGAACGACCGGATGTAGATAAAATTACTGGGCTATCTCCTGTTATTTCCATTGAACAAAAAACAACCAATAAAAACCCAAGAAGTACTGTTGGAACGATAACTGAAATTTATGACTTTTTACGTCTGTTATATGCAAGAGTAGGAGAAGCTTACAGTTACAATACAGGGAAAAAAATGGTAAAATTTTCTGAGGAGGAAATTGTAGATTCTATTTATAAGAAATTTGATAATGAAAAAATAAGTTTGCTTGCGCCCCTTGTTCGTGGGCGGAAGGGGCATTACAGAGAATTGTTTGAAGATATTCGCAAGAAAGGTTTTTTAAAAGTAAGGGTCGATAATGTGATCATGGATTTAGTACCCCGGATGCAACTCGACAGGTATAAAATTCACAATATAGAAGTGGTGATTGATAGGTTGCAGGTTACTCCTGATATGAAATTCAGGCTGAGCCAAAGTGTGCAAAAAAGTTTACAGTTGGGTAAAGACTTAATGTTTGTATTACCTACCCGCTTATCACCCGAAGGGGAAGTTTTAAAGAGCAAGAACAAAAAAAAATCTACCAAAGCTGACGATCCTAAGGATTTCCTTTCAGAGGGATTTGGGGAAGCTATGTACAGCAAACAATTAATGTGTGTTGATACGGGAATTAGTTACGAAGAACCATCACCCAATGCATTTTCTTTTAATTCGCCTTATGGTGCATGCCCGGGCTGCAAAGGTTTGGGTACAGTGTTCCAAATAAATATGGATGCAATAATACCTGATGGATCATTAAGCGTGAAGGCTGGTGGTATTGCGCCTTTAGGAGAAGAAAGAGCAGCATATACTTATCAGCAAATAATCAGTGTAGCAAAAAAAAATAAAATAAGTTTAGATAAACCGGTTAAAGACCTGCCACAAAAAGCACTTAATATTTTACTGTATGGTAAAGAGGAAGTTGATGAGACGAATATTGATTCAGATGTAGAATTGGATACTGAAAAAACTGCTGAAAATTATTACTCTACGGAATATGAAGGTGTGATAACGATGGTTAAACGATGGTTTACTGCAGCCTCCAGCAGTGAAAGTGTAAGGGACTGGGCGGAACAATTTATGCATTTGCGAACTTGTGAGCAGTGTTTAGGTACAAGGTTAAGAAAAGAGAGTTTGTGGTTTAAATTTGATGAGAAAAACATTGCAGAATTAAGTGCAATGGATCTTGATATTTTGCATAATTGGTTTGCAGGAGTAGAAAAAAGATTAACTACAAAGCAAAATATTATTGCCAAAGATTTATTGAAAGAGATAAGAGAACGTTTAGAATTTTTGCTGAATGTTGGGCTTACTTATTTAACGCTATACAGACCATCTAAAAGTTTAAGTGGTGGTGAATACCAGCGTATAAGGCTTGCAACGCAAATTGGATCTCAGTTACAAGGCATTACCTATGTATTGGATGAGCCGAGTATTGGTTTGCACCAGCGAGATAATATGCGGCTGATAAAAGCGTTGCAAAACCTCAGGAATATTGGCAACAGTGTACTGGTGGTGGAGCATGATAAAGATATTATGATGGCTGCAGATCATTTAATTGATATTGGACCAAAGGCCGGAATACACGGTGGGCGAATTGTTGCAGCCGGAACACCTGCTGAAGTATTGGCCTCCAATTCAGAAACTGCTAAATATTTAAAAGGCGAAAAAACAATTGCCATACCTACGGAAACACGAAAAGGAAACGGTAAGTTTATTGAATTAAAAGGTGCTACAGGAAATAATTTAAAAAATGTTTCTATTAAATTACCGCTTGGGAAAATGATACTGGTAACAGGTGTAAGCGGTAGTGGAAAATCTACTTTGGTTAATGAAACACTTTATCCGCTGCTAGCAAAATTTTGCTATAACAGCAAAGGCGAAGCAATGCCTTATAAAAGTATTAAAGGATTAGAAAATATTGATAAAGTAATTGAGATAGACCAAAGTCCTATCGGCAGAACTCCAAGAAGTAACCCATCCACTTACTGTGGTTTTTTTACAGATATACGAACATTGTTTGCTGCCATACCCGAAGCAAAAATTCGGGGTTACACTGCAGGCCGTTTTTCATTTAATGTAAAAAGTGGCAGGTGCGAAATATGCGAAGGAGGTGGAATGCGCACGATAGAAATGAACTTTTTACCTGACGTATATGTGCATTGCGAAAAGTGTAATGGCAAAAGATACAACAGAGAAACATTGGAAATTCGTTACAAAGGGAAATCTATAAGTGATATACTGGATATGACGGTAGAAGAAGCAGTACAGTTTTTTAATGCCGTGCCTTGGATTTACCGTAAAATAAAAGTTCTGGAAGAAGTAGGCCTCGGGTATATTACTTTAGGACAAAGCTCTGTAACACTAAGTGGTGGCGAAGCTCAGCGTGTAAAACTTGCAACCGAACTTGGTAAGAGAGATACTGGTAAAACATTTTATATTTTAGATGAACCTACAACAGGTTTGCATTTTGAAGATATACAGCATTTACTTGATGTGCTTAATAAATTGGTTGACAGAGGAAATACAGTAATGGTGATTGAACATAATTTGGATATGATAAAAATTGCAGATTATATTATTGATATTGGTCCTGAAGGTGGAAATGCAGGAGGACAGGTTTTATATGAGGGAGAACCTAAGGGAATGCTTGATGTAAAAGAGAGTTTTACTGCCATTTATTTGAAAGAAGAGTTTAGGATTGCTTCGGGGAAAGCATAAAAATTTACGAGTGATAGTGGTTAACCATCACCCGTAATTTTAATAATTCTCATTCGGAAATCGAGAAAAAAGCAATGCATGTCAACGAAATAAATTCTGTAGGTTTCAGAGGTAAGGCTAATACAAGAATGTAGTTCCTTTTTTACATTATTTGGCTTCTGTTGTATGCTTCTGCAATTTCTCAAATTAAAAACGACCCTGTCACGTAATTATTGTGTATTTAATAATCTAGATCTCATTTTTTTTAAAAATCATTTCAATGTGGGGTATTCCATCTTCATCATACACCTCACTGCATTGTTTAAACTGCAACCCTTTGTAAAAAGATTTTAGGTAAAGTTGCCCGCCAATTTTAATTAACGTTGTATCAAATAAATCCAGTGTTTTTGTTATACATTTTTGCATGAGTATTATGCCTAACCCCTTTCTTCTTTGAGATTGAGCAGTTAGAACCCGGCCAATGCTCGCTTCTTTAAAAGATATTTTTGGCGGTAACAGTCTTGCATATGCTGCAATGCTTCCATTCTCTATTGCAAAAAAGTGATAACTTTTTTCATCTTTGCCATCTGCATCTAAATAAACACAGTTTTGCTCAACAACAAAAACTTCGCTGCGCAATTTCATTATCTCATACAACTCATTTACACTTAACGCTGCAAAACTTTTACAATACCATTTAATATTATCCATTCTGTAAATTTAATTAACCAGTTTTTAATTTGATAAGGTCTGCAAAACCTACTGTCAATATATGCCGGCGTTGCATTTTCGCCTGAATATAACTCGTTCAAAAGAGTGTTGAATAAATGTAGCCATCCATCGAATGTTTCTTTTTTTGTTTGCTAACTCATTTTGATGATTTAAAATTTTTACAATTCTGTTGACGATGTAATTGCGTAATAAAAGTTGAACAAAGATATAATGATGAAAGGCTGCGTTGCTTAGACGGAAATCCTTTTTGTATCGCCTTTTTTGGCGAACAAAAAGATTGCAGGTGGGCAACGAACTAAATAAGATAAAAGATATAATATTGAAAGCCCCAAACCGTTTTATTATCAATAACCATATTTTTCTTTCCATCTAACTTTCAAAAATTTTCTTATCTCTTCTTCTCTTGCATTATTGCCGGGTTCATAAAATTTAGTGCCCGCAATTTTTTCGGGTAGAAATTCTAATGGAACAAAATTATTGTCAAAACTATGTGCATATTTATAGTCTTTTCCATAGCTCATGGACTTCATTAATCTGGTGGGGGCATTGCGTAAATGAAGTGGCACAGGCAAATCGCCATGTTGTTTTACCATTGACATTGCATCATTGATAGCCATATAAGATGCATTGCTTTTTACTGAAGTTGCTAAATACACAGCACACTGAGATAAAATAATTCTACTTTCTGGATATCCAATAATATTTACAGCTTCAAAAGTGTTTGTTGCCAACAGTAATGCATTGGCATTTGCATTACCGACATCCTCACTTGCAAAAATCAGCATTCTTCGGGCTATAAATTTTACATCTTCCCCTGCTTCAATCATGCGTGCGAGCCAATATACTGCCGCATTGGGGTCGCTACCTCTTATACTTTTAATAAATGCAGATATAATATCATAATGCTGTTCTCCCTTTTTATCGTAAAGTGCAACCCTTTGCTGAGCTGTTTTCATCACCAGATCATTGGTTATTTTTAGTTGGAGATTTTTTGGGGCTGCATCTGTTACCAACTCTAGTAAATTAAGTAATTTTCTGGCATCGCCTCCCGATATATTTATTAAGGCTTCTGTTTCATTGAGCGTAATATCTCTATTTTTTAACTCTTCGTCCGTAGTTATTGCATGTTGTAAAAGCTTTAATAAATCATCTTTATTCAGTGCTTTTAATATATAAACCAGGCAACGGCTGAGCAAAGCACTGTTTACTTCAAAAGATGGATTTTCTGTAGTTGCACCTATCAATGTTATAATACCCTTTTCTACGGCACCTAATAAAGCATCCTGCTGTCCTTTATTAAATCGGTGTATTTCATCTATAAACAAAATTGCACCGTCGCTTTTTTGAGATAGCTCTATTGCTTCCCTAATATCTTTAACGCCGGCTGAAATAGCACTTAGTAAAAAGAAAGGTAATTTTAATGTATGTGCTATAATATTTGCGATAGTGGTTTTACCAACACCGGGTGGTCCCCAAAAAATCATCGAAGGTATTTTACCGTTTTCAAGGGCTGTTTTTAAGAAACTTCCATTATCTGTGAGGTGATTTTGTCCTATTAACTCATTAATAGTTTGTGGACGTAAGCGCTCTGCCAGTGGTATTTTACTCATCTTTGTTTAGTTGGATCAAATTTAATGCTACAAAAATGCCTGATAACAATAATCAATAAGTAAATTTTTTAATTAAAAGCATAAAAATTGATACAGCTTCATATGGTAAATAAACCTGTTTTATTTTAATTTGAAAATTATTTACTACATGTTTCTGTTGTAATTGTATAGTTTACAGCTATTTACGTAAAAGTACTTTTTAATACCGTAATTTTACGGTAAATAAATTTGGCGGTTTACGAAAAGTAACTATTTTTGTGTTGAGAAATTATTAATGGTAGTTACCTCTGCTATTCTTTTTTTCTGCAAACAAAGTCAAAAGGTAGGCAATACAAATAATCTGTATTTAATATACAAAAGACCGATAATAATAACATAAACCACGAAATATGAAATACGTTTTTTACGCAATTAAAGTCTGTTGTACTTTTAGTAATTATTTTTATTATTTCTTTCAATACCCAGGCTGCGAAAAACTCAAGTCAAAATGTTGAATTATATAGCAGTAATTTCTTATTAGTTTCGTCAACGCAATCCATTGTAAAGTGTGTTTCTTTTAATGATGTTTCAATTATTAACAGCAAATTTTTCCAGACTTGGTTACTTCGCAATAAATAAGCAATAAGCACTTCGATATTAAATGATCTTTTAATAGTCAAGATTTTTCTTTGGTAGATTTTGTTTTAGATGGGTTTTTAAATGCCGCAATAAAGGAATATACATTTAACGATAATTCCGAATGTTAGAAAATTAAGAAGTTGTTTACGACCGCTTAAAACAATTTGATAATGATGTAAATCTTATTACCGGACATTGTTTGTTGTTATTTTAAAAATTAAAAATAAAATAGATATTCAGAGTTCTTCTAATCCATTTCAACAGAGATGAACTGTAACATTTACAGGAACTGAAAATTCTATTGCTAATTTTCTAATTTCAAATTTAAATGATGAATTAATAATTAAAAAGAATGATAAAGTAAGCAAAGGTTATAACAGCATAGAGGTCGAAGGACTGAATAGCTTACCTAGTGGTTCATATGTAGCGCCCGTGATTGTTAGTGGTAAAGTGTTAGGTAGTGAAAAAATTGTAAAGTAGTTTCAGAGATAGGCATATTATGTAAGAGCTGTCGGTTGTGGTGACCGACAGCTTTTTCATTTTTAAAATATTTACTGAAACTGTGAACTTATTTTTTACCAACAATTACAGCATAGATAACATAGAGCCATCCTAATATGCCATGTATGATTGCCCATAGTATAGATTTATTTCTTGACCATGAAATTACAACTGCTATAATTGTCCCTAACCCAACGCCTGGTGCCAAAAATATAGGTTCGTTGTAGCCATTATCTGGATTGTTAGATGTGCAGGACACCAATAAAAGACATAATATCAAAAATGTTGGAAAGTGCTTTTTTATCATTGTTTTAAAATTTGTATCATTGAATTTACAAATAAATAAGGAGTGCACTATTTTAAAGTGACGGACTCTATTATTTTTATTTGTTCTAATATATCTTTATGTGTTATCAAAAGATCTTCAGCATTTGAAATAGCATCGTGTAAATTTTGAAAAAGCAAAGCCCAGTTGCCTTTTTCAGTTGTTACATTTTTAATATCAATTTTACTTCCGTTATTAATATATATTTTTCCTTGTTGCTCTAAAGGTTCAATTCCAAAACCCGCATCAGCGGGATTCATACCTGTTTTTAAATGATCTTCCTGTACATCTAATCCATATTTTACAAATGAACAATCTGTTCCGTTTATAATATATCTTGGCGTAGGTTCATGCACAAGCAGGCTGGATCGTAGGGTAACTTTAAGTTTACCATAATCCAGTTTTATATCAAAAGCATCTTCGATTAGCGAATGTTTTCTTTGTATAAAGCTTTGGCCCCAAATATTTGTGGGCACGCCAAAAAGTGCAATTGCCTGATCAATAATATGTGCCCCAAGATCATAAATAATTCCGGAGGCTTCATCATTAGTTTCTTTCCATTTTTTTGGATTTAGTTCAGGCTTAAACCTGTTGTAATGAATTTCAAAATTTAATATTTCACCCAATTCTTTACTCTTAATTAATTTTTGCACAGTTAAAAAATCACTGTCAAATCTGCGGTTTTGAAAAACGGATAACGTTTTGTTTTTTGATTTTGCTAAAGAAAACAGTTCCAGGGCCTGATGACTAAATGCAGTGAAAGGTTTTTCAACCAATACATGTTTACCGGCGTTTAAAGCGAGCTTTGCATATGAGTAATGCGTATTGTTCGGTGAACAAATGCTCACAAGATCAACCGATGGATCCTTTAAAATTTCTTCAATATTGTTTACAACGTCTACCGCAGGAAAAAATTCCTTAGGGTTTTGATTGTTGGATAATATTGTTTTTAAATAATAATTTTCATTAGCTTCAAAAAAAGGAGCCTGCAAAAATCTTCCTGATGAACCAAAGCCTACAATAGCAATAGTGAGCATGTCTAAAAATTTAGAATTGTATAAAATAGATGTGGAAATTTACATTATATAACTAAAACAAAACAAGCCCCTCTGTAGAAACAGAGCGGCTTTAACGATTGCTTGTTATTCGAAACTTTTAAATTATTTTTATTGATATTTGCCTTGTCAAAACAAATTGTGACTTATACAGTTTGTTTCTTTGTTTTCCTTTTTATTATTTCTGTTTTGTTATTTGTACTGTAAAAGTAGTGTTGATAATTTTATGTGTATGAATAACTTTGCTTTTGTTTTATTACCTTAAAATTTACTCTTTGTTGCTGGAATCCTTTACTGTATTCATTCTTAAAATAGTAAAATAATTATGTCCAACAATTTTACAGATACTTTATTTCAACTTGTTCGCTCATTAGAGAAATCTGAAAAGCGACATTTTAAGTTGTATATCAAGCGCAGTTCAGGCAATGAAGATTTAAAAGTGATAGAATTGTTTGATGCACTAGATAAACTTATACAGTATGATGAGCCATTGCTTTTAAAGAAATTAAAAACAATAAAAAAACCTCAGCTTGCTAATATTAAAGTCCATTTATACAAACAGCTACTTGCAAGTTTACGATTACTTAAAAGTAGCGAAAGTATTGATCTGCAATTAAATGAACAGTTTGATTTTGCACATATTCTTTATAAAAAAGGGCTTTTCTCACAAAGCCTTAAAATTTTAGATAAGGCAAAAGAAACCGCCAAGACGAATAGAAAAGTCAATTTTTTACTGGCAGCCATCACGCTTGAAAAGCGCATTGAAACTTTGCATATAACCCGATCAATGCAAACCCGGGCTGAACAATTATCACAGGAGATAAATGAAGTTAATGACCGCATAAGTAAGCTTACAAAACTCAGTAATCTCGCAATGTTGCTGTATAGTTGGTTTATACAGAATGGCCACGCTACAAACAGCATAGAAGAAGAAAAATTGGAAAAATATCTTCATTTAAACTTGCCTGAAAATGCACTTGTACCCAACGGTTTTTATGAAAAATTATTTTTGTATCAAAGCTTGAGCTGGTACGCATATATTAAACTGGATTTTTTAAAATATTATCGATACAGTAAAAAATGGGTAGAAATTTTTGAAGAAGAGCCAATGATGATGCGTGTTGAAACAGGACATTACATTAAAGGAATGCATACCCTACTAAACGCACATTTTGATTTACGAAATTATGAGCAGTTTGATATTGTGCTAAAACGGTTTCAAAATTTTGCATTAACAGAAAGAGTAAGGCTACATGATAATTTTCGCACACAGGCTTTTATTTACATAAACAGTGCAAAAATAAACCAGCACTGTATGGTAGGCACATTTAAAGATGGTATTGCAGAAGTTCCCCATGTTTTAGAAGTATTAAAAGAGAATGAGTTGTTTATTGATGAACACAGAATAATGGTATTTAATTATAAAATTGCAAGTCTTTATTTTGGTGATGGCGACTATGATATTTGCATTGATTATTTACAAAAAATTATTAATGAAAACATTGGGGGTGAAAGTGATTTACAAGGTTATGCCCGACTAATGCACTTAATTGCACATTATGAAATTGGTAATTATGATTTGATTGAATACCTGGCTAAATCAGTTTACAGATTTATGTCAAAAAAGGATAATCTCACTCTGGTAGAAGAAGAAATGTTTAAATTTTTGCGTAAATCCTTTCATGTTACAAGAATAAAAATGCAGTATGAGCTAGAAACTTTTTTAGGAAAAATAAAAGTTCTGGAGACCAACAGGTATGAAGCCAGAACATTTGCTTATCTGGATATTATTTCATGGCTTGAAGCGAAAGTCTATAAAAAAACAATGAGTAATATTTTAGCCGAAAAATACAAATCGAGTCGTAAGCGAAACTATAGATAAACTTTTTAGCAAAAAATAGTTGGAAATAATTATATCAATATGCTTAAACTTCGTTCAGTAAAGGCTTACAGCATTTAATTTTATTATTTGCTATAATAAAATCAGTTCAAAATTCATTTCATTTCTTTTTACGAGGTTGCTATTTTTACAATATTAAAAAAATATTTTTTAAGGAGATATTTAATTACAACCACTAAAATTTATAAAAATGAAAAATTTAAAAGTACTTGTTTCCATTGTCAGTTTGTTTTTAATAACAACTACTGTAAAAGCACAAGCAATTAATGCAGTAAAAAGTCAAGATAATTTTTCTGTAAAATTTACTGGAGTTCAAGATAATTATCTTTGTTTCCAGGTCGAAATAAAAGATATCGAAAACAACAGTATTTTAAAAATAAGCGATAAATCTGAAGGTGAATTGTATAGCCAAAATTGGAAAGTTAAATCTCCCTTTCAGGTTTTTAAAATTGAGAAAAAAGACGGGCAACAATTAATTTTCAATTTGCATACAGGCAACAAAGAAATCACTAAAACATTTTCCGCAACAACAAGGTTGATAGAAAACACAATTGTTGAAGAAAACGGATTGGTAGCTTTATAATTCTTGCGTTTCTACCGTATTAAATTAAAATAATTGATTTGGTTTTTAAGTTAATGCGTTGCAACTACAGGTAGCAACAAATGCAACGCATTAACTTTTATTACCAGGCACGCTTGATTAGCCTTTGTAAGAAGCAATAAATTTTGGAGATCTTCTCTTTTTAGTTGCTTGTTCATATGCATAAGCAATGCTTAATAATTTTGATTCTTTGTAAGCTGTTGCAATAAAAGAAATTCCTAATGGTAATTCCTGAACAAAACCCATTGGCACGGTTATATGAGGAAAGCCAGAAATAGCAGCAGGTGTTGACAATGAAAATCCAGTATCGTAATCACCGTTTATTAAATCAATACAGCCTGCAAGACCATTGGTTATGCCACATACTGCATCTAGGTTATTTTTGGTCATTAGTTCAGCAATTATTTTTCTTGAAGAAAGTGTTTTAGCCAACGCATCTGTGTATTCTTTGCTGTTAAGATCACCTTTTTGCTCGCTGTTAATTAAAGTTTCCTGTTTGAAATAAGGCATTGCACTTTTTTCATTCAGTTTGTCAAAAGCAATTACATCTTCCAACGATTTCATTTTGTTATTTGCCGATTTTAAATAACTGTTCAACCCATCTTTAAATTCATATAGCAATACCTGAAATTCTGCATTTCCAATTTCAGTCAAACTTTTTATTAAATCTATTTCAACAATAGTTGCTCCGTGGTTTGTAAGCTGTGAAATTGCTTCTTTAAACACCGTAACGACTCCTTCATGACCGAGCAAGTGCGTTTTTTCTATCCCAATTCTTTTTCCTTTTAATCCATCTTTATTAAGAAAAACTGTATAATCTTTATAGTTTTTTCCTTCACTTTCTTTTGTTGCGTCATCTGTTATATCTACTCCTGTTAATGCGCCTAAAAGTATTGCCGCATCTCTTACCGTTCTTGCCATTGGGCCTGCAGTATCCTGAGTTTTAGAAATTGGGATAATACCCGATCTACTCCACAAACCTACGGTTGGTTTTATGCCAACTAGTCCGTTTATTGAAGCGGGGGATACAATAGAGCCGTCTGTTTCAGTCCCAATTGCAATGGCGCAAAGATTTGCTGCAGTGGCTGCACCTGAGCCTGCACTCGATCCTGATGGATTACGATCTAATATATAGGGACATTTTGTTTGTCCGCCACGACTGCTCCATCCACTGGTAGATCTGCTCGAACGAAAATTAGCCCACTCACTCAAGTTTGTTTTTCCAATTAATACCGCACCGGCTTCTCTTAGTTTTGCTACAATAAATGCATCTTTAGTTGCAACATTACCCGTCAAAGCTAATGAACCTGCAGTGGTCATCATCTTATCGCCAGAATTTATATTGTCTTTTATAAGCACCGGTATTCCATGAAGCGGTCCTCGTGTTTTTCCCGCTTTTCTTTCTTTATCCAAAGCTTCTGCTATCACCAATGCATCAGGGTTTAATTCAATTACCGAATTAATTTTTGGTCCATTTGCATCAATATCTTTTATTCTTTTTAAGTACATTTTTGTTAATGACAGGGAGGTTTGTGTACCGGCTGTCATTTTTTCCTGAAGTTCACTTATTGTAATCTCGTTTAGGTCAAAATCGGTGAATATGTTGTTATTAGGTTCGGCCTTTACTTCATTGTAAAGTCCTAATGAAATCGTTGCCAGCGTTAATCCTGCTCCAGATGTATTTTTTAAAAAGTTTCTCCTGTTCATTTAAATAGTTTTATGTTTCTATAATATTTTTAGTGTTAAGCACAACTAAATTCAAATTAACATTTTAATTCTATTAATGTTTAAACACTTTAAAATTTTCTCAATTAAAAAAATCTTAATTATTTTTTTTAAAATAAAAGTGACCACAAAATTTGTGGTCACTTAAGGCATTAGAAATAATCTTATTAATTATTTATTCAACCGTTACACTCTTTGCAAGATTTCTAGGTTTATCAACATCTACCCCTTTTGCAACACCGGTAAAATACGATAATAATTGTAATGGTACAACGCTTAAAATAGGTGCTATCAATTCATCTGCCGGCGGTATAAAAATCATATCGTCACTCAGCGTAGGGCTTATTTCATCGCCTTCTGTAATGATAGAAATGATCTTGCCTTTGCGGGCTTTTATTTCCTGCATATTGCTCACAATTTTTTCGTGGTACGAATCCTTCGTTGCA
>JAYUZL010000076.1:0-2576 GCA_043751875.1 Ferruginibacter sp. | reverse complement strand
TTTAATGATTGAAAACTACCGTACCGGCCTGTTGTGGCAATTGATGCGAAAGTGTCCATACATCGCTACGGGATTGCGGCGAGCGGATTTTACCGGAGGGTGGTTATGACGATTTGGAAGACAGGCTTCCTCTGCCGGGTAATTGTCCAGGTAATAAAAACAAACGAAGAACTGATGATAGCAAAATCAGTTTGCAGCTGCCTGATAAAAGGTATTCTTTAAAAAGAGTTTAAGATGTTGATGAAAAAAGGAGAAGCGGTAGTATCAAAATTTATCTGTCTATACACAGAGTTTCAGCGTTATCTAAATTCGATTTTTACAAAATCATTTAATATTTTATGGATAATTCTAAAAAAAAGGAAATGCACAGAAGAAATTTTATAGGTATTTCAGGAAGCACAGTGTTAACTGTAGCTGGCGTGGGTTATTTAATCAGTGACAAAAATAATTTTGTGAGAAATAATATTAAAGATGTTACCTCTAATAACTCGTTACTCAAACCCGACGAAAAAAAAATCTTGTATTTAGCTTCTCTTGCTCCAAGCGGACATATTACGCAGCCTTGGTTTATAAAATATATTGAGCCATATCACTGGACTGTTTGTAACGATAAAGGCAAATGGCTTCCCGCCGTTGACCCAACCCAGAGAGAAACAATTTTATCTATAGGTGCATTCATACAAAACCTTGAATATGCTGCAGGGAATGCTGGTTACAATTGTCAATTTAATATTGCAGCAAAGACTAATCAGGATGAAAATATAGCTGAGGTAAAACTTACCAGGTTAGGCAGTGCAACTGCGTTCAATATTGGCAAAATAAAAAGCCGAAGAACAGTACGTTCAAATTATCTGAATGACCAGTTGAAAAAAAAAGATGCAGATTATCTATTCAATGAAGAAAAGAATTATTTCAATTTCATGCCCAATGGCGCAAAAGAATATCATTACCTGAATGAACAAACCATCGAAGCAAATAGAATTCAATTATATCGTGATGCTGCAGAAAAAGAGCTGTCAGAATGGATAAGATTTTCCAGCAAGGATGCAGAAAAAAATATGAATGGATTAACTACTGGCAGTATGGAAATAGAAGGAATACCAGGTTGGGTAGTTCGTAATTTCTACAATAAAAGCAGCGTAATGAAAAATAATTTCAGAGAAAAAAACATTGATAATATTAGAAAGCAGGTTTCGCAATCAGCAGGCTGGTTGCTTATTACAAGCAAAGACAATCAGGTTGCGACATTATTAGAAACGGGTAAACGAATGCAAAGGTTATTTTTAAAAGTGCGGGAGAGGAACATTGCTATTCATCCAATGACGCAAATATTGGAAGAAACATCAACCAAACAATTGCTTAATCAATCCATTGGCATCAGCGATAAAATTCAATTTATTTTACGGATGGGATATTTAAAATATTATCCTGAACCAATTTCATTAAGGCAGCCAGTTGATTGGTTTGTAAGAAGTTAGAAATAAAACATGAAAAATATTCTAATAACAGGAGCTACAGGAAATGTGGGAATGGCATTAATTAAAGCGTTAGTAAAACTGAACAATAATTTTGAAATTTATGCCGGAGTCAGGGACGTAGAAAAAGACAAACTTGCCCTTTCAGGATTTCAACTTAAAATAACTCACTTTGACTTTAATGATATAAATACTTTCAAGCCTGCCTTAGAACGGTGCGATATTCTTTTCTTACTTCGTCCACCCCAGATTTCTGAGGTAACGAAAATTTTTAAACCTCTCATTGAATTTGCAATTCAACGTGCAGTAAAACATATAGTTTTTCTATCCGTTCAAGGTGTTGAAAAGTCTAAAATAATTCCTCACCATAAAATTGAAAAGTTGATAGTGGACAGTAATATCAATTACACTTTTCTGCGACCTGCCTATTTTATGCAAAACTTCACTACCACTTTACTTAAGGACCTTTTGCTTAATAAAAGAATATTTCTACCAGCAGGAAAGGCAAAATTTACGATAGTTGATATTACGGATATTGGAAAAGTGGCAGAAAAAATAATTAGCGATCGCACTGGGCATGTAAATAAATCATACGAACTAACCAATCACGAAAAACTCTCTTTTAATAAAATGGCAGAAAAACTCAGCAAAGGATTGAATACAGTAATTAAATACAAATCTCCTAACCTGTTTGGCTTTTTTATAGTAAAAAGAAAAGAAAAAATGCCTGTCATGTTAATACTCGTAATGATAATGCTTCACTATTTACCACGGTTTCAAAAAGAACCTGAAACAACTGATTGGGTCAACAAAATTAGCAAGGATAAACCTAAGACTTTTGATAAGTTTGTGTTTGAGAATAAAAATTTACTCAACCCATAGACCAATATGGATAGTAATTTGTATTGGCTTTATGATTATTATTTGAATACAAGTTGAAATCATGTTTTTGTCAGCAGTAAGTTGGATATTACTCTCAGTAGATTTTTGCAGTTGCAATCATTTTTTTAGCCTCTTTTCGTAGTTAGAAAGCTTCTATAAAAACAAACTATAATAAACAACTAAGAAAATGCAACAGTAATCCCCATGCAGTTGAAACGT
>JAYUZL010000075.1:0-42046 GCA_043751875.1 Ferruginibacter sp. | reverse complement strand
TCATAGCCTCTCCTACAGCGGTGTTCATTATTCTTTCTGCATAAGGACGGGATATATCATTTAATATTTCTGTTTTGCTTTGTATTAGATTTTTATCAGCCATTGTTAGTGCCAGTTGCAGTGCCTGCATAGCCTCAGCAGTTTCACTTAATTCGTTTTCTATCAAAAGTTTTGCATTCTTTTGCAAAAAACGTTCAGTAGTTTTTAAAAGTTGTTCACCTTCTGTTGAGGCTTCGGCCAATGCACGTGCCGCTATATCGTTTTGAGCATTTACCATAGAATCCTGTAACATTTTTTCTACTGTTTCATCATCTATACCAAGCTGTGATTTAATTTCTATAAATTGTTCTACACCGCTTCGTAACTCTTTTGCTTTTACGCTTAAAATTCCATCTGCATTTATTAAAAAACTCACCTGCACTTTTGCCATACCTGCCGGCATAGCAGGAATTCCTTTTAAGTTTAAAGTTCCCAGCAATCTGTTGTCTTTTACAATATCCCTTTCGCCCTGGTAAATACTGATGCGCATATTAATCTGGCCATCAACCTGTGTTGTATATTCCCGTGCTGCTAAAGAAGGAATTTTTGAATTTCGTGCAATTATTACATCCATTAATTCTCCTGCAGTTTCAATTCCAAGACTTAGCGGAGTAATGTCAAGTAACAACGCATCTTTATTATTGCCTGCAAGTATGTCGGCTTGTATGGCTGCTCCTAAAGCAACGACCTCATCAGGATTCACTGTATTGTTAACAGGCTTAGCAAAGTAGTCACTTACCATTTTATTTACAAGCGGTACTCTCGTAGTACCACCCACCATTATTATTTCATCTATTGTCTCATTAGTATGATCTGCATCTTTCATTGCTTTTTTGCAACAATCAATAGTTCTGTCAATTAAAGGTTTTACGAGGTCATTAAACTGATTTTTTTCAAGCGTAATTTCTCTTTCCTGTATAGTTGAGCGAAAATGTTCATTTGCGGAAAGGTATTTTTTTGCTTCCTCTGCTTTTAACCTTAGCGCCTGCGCAAGAGAAGGGTCCGCAAGCAATTCTGCTGCTGTAAAATTTGCCTCTTGCTGCCAAAATTGTACTATGGCATTGTCAAAATCGTCGCCACCAAGGTAAGTATCGCCATTGGTTGAAAGTACTTCAAAAACACCGCCGTTTAAATTTAAAATAGATACGTCAAAAGTGCCACCGCCTAAATCATATACTACAATCGTTTTATGTTCGTCTTTATTTATTCCTAAACCATAGGCAAGACTTGCAGCAGTAGGTTCATTTATTATCCGCAACACATCGAGCCCGGCAAGTTTACCTGCATCTCTTGTTGCCTGTCTTTGGGCATCGTTAAAATATGCAGGGACAGTTATTACAGCCTTATTTACGGGTGTTTTAAGTATATGCTCTGCTCTGCTTTTCAGTTCCTTTAAAATAAACCCAGATAAATCTACAGGCGAATAAAATTTATCATCTACTTTAATCTTTACCTGCCTGTTTACATCTTCATCAATAATTTTATAAGAAAAAAAAGAAGCATTATTTTTAATATCACCATAATTTTTACCAAGTAATCTTTTGGCAGAAAAGATGGTTCTTTCGGGTTCAGAAATTAAGAAATCTTTTGCCTCTTCCCCCACCAAAACATCTCCATTTTTATTAAAATAAACTACTGAAGGGACTAGTGTATTGCTATTGTATTCTTTTAAGGCAGTTGGCTGTTTTGTTTCAGGATGAATAATGGCGACAAGGCTATTGGTTGTACCCAAATCTATCCCCACAATAATTTCTTCTTTCTGTAAACTTCCTGTTGCAATATTTATCCCAATTTTAGCCATATTTATTTTTTGCAAAAGTATAAAAAAAGCCCCGCAATGCACTACCCCCAATAAGTTAGACATTTACTGGGAGTAATTTTATGCACAAAAGAAACAAATTCAATTATGGATTCAGGAGTTGTGGTGCGAGGCTGTAAGTAAAGGTATTCCTACGCAATAAGACATTTAAAAATGAAATAACGACTACATAAATTATTATAACAATGACAGAAATAAACTCAATTTTAATGGAATGAGCCCGATTGAATATCGAGCTCATTATTCTATAAATTAATTTTTTAATTCGTATAAACTTTTGTGTTCAGTCCACAAAAGGATGCTTTTAATATATTAAATTTAAATAGATTAGATAATCAGCATAGCATCTCCGTAACTAAAGAAACGGTATTTATCCTTGATGGCTTTTTTGTAAGCCTCCATCATTAAATCATAACCTGCAAAAGCACAAGCCATAATTAACAAGCTTGTTTTTGGCAAATGAAAATTGGTAACCAATGAATCTGCAATATTAAAATTGTAGGGAGGGTGAATAAAATTATTGGTCCAGCCTTCAGAAGGTTTAAGCATACGTTGTGCCGTATAAGAAGTTTCCATGGCACGCATGGTTGTTGTGCCAATACTGCAAATTCTATTGCTTTTTTCTCTTGCTTTATTTACAATACTGCATGCTGTTTCGTCTATCTTATAATATTCGGCATCCATTTTATGTTTGCTTAAGTCTTCTACTTCAATTGGTCTGAATGTTCCCAAACCTGTGTGCAGGGTTACTTCTGCAAAACGAACACCTTTAATTTCCAGTCTTTTAATCAATTCTTTACTAAAGTGTAAACCCGCAGTTGGCGCAGCCACAGCACCCTCGTGCTTTGCGTAAACAGTCTGGTATCTTTCTTTATCTTCTTCTTCGGGCTTACGTTTTATATATTTTGGCAAAGGTGTTTCACCCATAAAATCAAGCATTGTTCTAAACTCTTCATCTGTACCATCCCATAAAAAACGGATCGTTCTGCCACGGCTTGTTGTGTTGTCAATTACTTCTGCAACAAGTTCATCATTTTCACCAAAATATAATTTGTTACCTACCCTTATTTTACGTGCAGGATCTACAATTACATCCCATAATTTATTGGTTTTGTTCAACTCACGCAATAAAAAAACTTCAATTTTCGCACCTGTTTTTTCCTTACGGCCATACATGCGTGCAGGAAAAACTTTTGTATTATTTACTACAAACACGTCTTTGTCATCAAAATATTCCTGTATGTCATTGAAGTGCCTGTTTTCAATATTGCCCGTTTTACGGTTAATTACCATCATGCGACTATCTTCTCTGCGCTTGGCTGGGTTTTGGGCAATAAGATTTAATGGAAGATCGAAAGTAAATTGAGATAATTTCATGCAGTAATATAATTTTTAAATTATTATTAAATGCCGTGCAGGTTGTATTTCTGCTGAGAATAAGCCTTCAGTTTTATTGAAAAGGCGCTTATCATGTTACGGCACGATTTTATTAAAGTGGGCGAAAGTACAATTTTATATTCAAATTTACAGTGCAAATTTTATACCTGATACGGCATTTAGTAATTCTTTCGTATAATTTTCTTTTGGATTGTAAAATATTTCATCTGCAGAATTCTGCTCTATTATTTTGCCTTTGTGCATTACCATTACCCGATCGCTGATGTAATGTATTACTGAAAGGTCATGTGAAATAAATATGGAGGTAAAATTATATTGTGATTTTAAATCGTTTATTAAATTTAATACCTGCGCCTGCACACTTACATCTAATGCAGAAACACTTTCATCGAAAATTAAAAAATTAGGTTCGAGTGCCAGAGCCCTGGCAATGCATAGTCGTTGCCTCTGCCCTCCGCTAAACTGATGTGGATACCTGTTAAAGGAATCTGCACCCATGTTGACATGCTCCAACAAATGAATAGCTTTTTCTTTTCGGGAATTCTTATTCATATCTGAATAGTGCGCCCTCATTGGCTCAACAATGGCATCGCCAATACTCAGCCGTGGGTTTAAAGAACCGTATGGATCCTGAAAAACAATTTGCAATTCTTTTCGCACCACACGCATTTCACTATCGTTGAAAGCAGCAATATTTTTATTATTAAAAATAATATTACCTGAGGTAGGTTTTATCAATCCTAAAATAGCTCTGCCCAATGTTGTTTTACCGCAACCACTTTCCCCTACCAATCCTACTATTTCATTTTTATTTACCGTAAAACTTACATCATTTACCGCGTTAAAATATTCTGTTACTTTTCCAAATATATTTTTGACCGCAGCAAAATCAATCTGTAAGTTTTCAACTTTTAAAACCATTAAGTTAGATGATGGTACAGTATTATTTATAGGAATGCTCTCATTAATTAATTTGCCGTTTAGTACATCTGCAACAACACTAAGTTTTTTTCCTTTATGCGCCGCTGAAGGTTTGCACGCTAGCAAAGCCTTTGTATATAAATGTTGAGGCTTGGTTAGTACTTCTTTTGCAATTCCTTTTTCTACAAGTTCACCTTTGTACATCACCGCTATTTCATCTGCCACATCTGCCACTAGTGATAGGTCGTGCGTTATCAATAAAATACCCATTCCATTTTCTGCCTGAAGCTTTTTCAAAAGCAATAAAATATTTTTTTGTACCCTTACATCCAACGCAGTTGTAGGTTCGTCAGCAATGAGAAAAGCTGGGTTGCAACTCATGGCTATAGCAATCATAACCCGCTGCTTTTGTCCACCACTAATTTGATGTGGATAGCGGTGTATCATTTGTTCAGGCAGCGGCAGTTCAACTTTTTTAAACAACTCTATGGTTGCAAGTTTCGCAGCTTTCTTGTTTATTTTTTTATGCAGCATCAAAACTTCCATAACCTGCGCACCACATGTGTGAACAGGATTTAATGATGTCATAGGCTCCTGAAAAATCATCGCAATTTCATTCCCACGAAGGCTTTGCATAGAGGTTGTACCGCTGTGCAATAAATCCACAGCAGTTAATCCATCAGCGCTAAAAAAAATATTGCCGTCGATTGTTGCCTGCGGTGGTAACAATTGTAAAAACGACAAAGCAGTTACAGATTTACCTGAACCGCTTTCGCCTATTAATGCTGTTATTTTACCACTTGGTATATTAAAAGAAATATTTTTTACTGCCTGCACAGCTTTTTTATTCTGGTCAAATGAAATACTCAAATTTTTTATTTGCACAAGTGGCAACATACCCAAAAAATTAAAATTTCAAATGCCTTACAGTTAAGCCGTCATTCATTAATTGTTTTAATGAATCAATTCCTATTTTAAGGTGGCGTTCTACGAAATTTGCGGTAACAGATTTATCACTGGCTTCTGTTTTTACACCTTCAGGTACCATTGGACTATCGCTTACAAGCAACAATGCTCCAGTAGGTATTTTATTGTAAAAGCCCACCATAAAAATAGTTGCTGTTTCCATATCAATTGCATAGGCCCGAACTTTTTGTAGGTATTCTTTAAAAACTTCGTCATGCTCCCAAACACGTCTATTGGTAGTATAACAAACGCCCGTCCAGTAATCTTGCTCGTAATCTCGTATGGTTGTAGATATTGCTTTTTGTAAAGCAAAAGAAGGCATTGCAGGTACTTCAGGCGGAAAATAATCGTTGCTTGTACCTTCTCCTCTTATTGCTGCAATTGGCAATATTAAATCGCCAATTTTATTTCTTTTTTTAAGGCCACCGCATTTACCTAAAAACAATACGGCTTTCGGTTTTATTGCAGTAAGTAAATCCATAACCGTTGCAGCACCAGGGCTACCCATTCCAAAATTTATAATGGTAATATTATTAGCTGTTGCGCATTGCATCGGCCTGTCAGGTGCTACAATTTCTACATTATTCCACTCTGCAAACATGGTTACATAATTACTAAAATTGGTGAGTAATATATATTCTCCAAAATCTTCTACTGCCTGTCCTGTATATCTCGGTAACCAATTATCAACGATTTCTTCTTTTGATTTCATACTTTTTAAATTCGGTTGAAAATACGATTTTTATTTTTATGGCAAAATTGAAACGTAAACACTTTAACTGGTTATAAAAAATGCATACTAGTGTACTACATTTACAGGATATGATAAAAATTGTTTACCCAGAAATAAAGCCTGCCATAGAAACGAAGAATGGAAAGGAAATTATCTTCTGTGTTATTCGTAAACGATGGTTTGTAATAACGCCGGAAGAGTGGGTGAGACAAAACTTTTTAAACTATTTAATTCACGTTTTACATTATCCAGCAGCCTTGATTGCAGTTGAAAAAAAATTACAAATAAGTGAGGTAAAAAAACGGTTTGATATTGTTGTTTATAAAAATGAAAGACCTTTTTTAATTATAGAATGTAAAGAGATGAATGTGCCACTTTCTGAAAGTACGCTGATACAGGTTTTAAATTACAACTCCATTATTCAAGCTCCTTTTATTGTTGTAACAAATGGTAATCACTGTGCGGCTTTTGAAAAAAAAGGCAATGGTTTTGAGGAGATTTTTAAAATACCGAGCAATCTCAATGGTCCAATTTGAATTGTCAACAGGGAATAATCATACTCAAATTCTTTTTTAAAATTCCAAATTATTTACGGTCTTCACAGCTTCCCAACCTATAATAGCAGTTTTTCGTTTTGCTCCCCACATATATTCGCCAAACAATCCGGTAGATTGTATAACTCTGTGGCAGGGTATTAAAAACGCTACAGGATTTTTACCGATAGCTGAACCCACAGCCCTAGATGCTTTTGGACTATGGATTCGCTTCGAGATTTCTCCATAAGTAGTCAACTCGCCAAATGGAATGGTGAGCAGTGTTTCCCAAACTTTTAATTGAAAAGGCGATCCTTTTAAATGCAATTTTATTTTATCTGCAGAATGATAATCGTTTCCAAATATTTTTAAAATTTCTGTTTGGTAAGAATTTTCTTCGTTTAAGAATTTAGCATTGGGAAATGATTTTACAAGCAGGTTAAATGCCATACTTTCCTCTTCATAAAAAGCAATGTTGCAGATACCTTTTTGGGTAGCTGCGATTATAAGGTTTCCAAAAATACTCTCTATGTAATTGTATTTTATTACTAAATTTTCTCCACCGTTTTTGTATTCACCAGGTGTCATTCCCTCTATCTTAATGAACAAATCGTGCAACCTTCCCGTGCCTGATAAACCTGTTTCAAAAGCCGTATCAAATAAAGTTGCGTATTCGTTTCTTAATTTTGATTTTGCATGATTGATAGAAATGTATTGCAGAAATTTTTTAGGACTTACGCCTGCCCATTCAATAAACATTTTTTGAAAATGTGATGGACTAACATGCACATGCTTTGCGATTTGTTCTAAGCTTGGTTGAGCAGTAAAATTATTTATTATAAAATAGATTGCTTCTGCTATTCTGCTAAAATCTGTTTCGTTTTGAGAAGACATTTTTAATTATTTAAAACAAATGTATGGTTGATTAGTGAATGCAACGACCCGAAACTTGTGAAAAAATAGCACAATTGGAGTTCACATTTTCCTTAATGTAATTTCTTATAGAATGCGTATTACCAAACAAAATAAAAGTTGAAAAATGTTATATTGCTCAAAGGCTGCGGCAAACGGAGGGCAGTGTTTTTTTACAAATGCCAAAGGCATATTTGTACAAAAAATACCTTAGCCGTAGTACGCCGAACAAAACCTACTAAAGGTTGTAAAGCTAAAAGCCCCAAGTAAGATAACCCGGGGCTTTAAAAACTATTATTAAAATATTATTATGGGAATATTCCTAATTCAGCATAACTCGTGGCAACTTTGTTTATAGCATTTACATATGCCGCAGTTCTCATATCAGGTATTTCAGGGTTACTTAACCATATTTCCATAATTTCTCTTGTAGCACTAATCATGCTTTCTTCTAAACCGCTGTGTACAAGATCTACTTCCTCGGGACCATGCAAAATAAATGCACGCTCAGTATCGTTTACGATTTTGCCGGTAAGGGTTTCCATTTGAGATAATATGTGCGAATTTAAATTTTCTGTAAAACGCTTTTCCATACGACCATAACGTACATGGCTAAGATTTTTTAACCACTCAAAATAACTTACTGTTACACCACCTGCATTCAAATACATATCAGGCACACAAAGAATTCCTTTTTGCTGAAAAATTTCATCAGCCTCAGGTGTACATGGACCATTAGCAGCTTCACCAATAATTTTTGCTTTTACTCTTGGTGCATTTTCGCCGTTAATTACGTTTTCCAATGCAGCAGGTATTAATATATCGCATTCAAGTTCTAATGCATCCGTATTTTTTAAAAGGTTGGTTGCGCCGGGGAAATTTAAAATAGAACCGGTTGCATTTCTGTGTTGAAAAACTTCTTCTTCATTCAACCCATCTGGATTCATAATAGCGCCTTCATACTCTGCAAGGGCAATTACTTTTGCGCCACCTTCTCTAAAGAATTTTGCCGAGTGATAACCTACGTTACCCAATCCCTGTACTATGACAGTTTTATTTTTTATACCAAGTTCGAGTCCTTGTCTCTTCATTATATGGGGCATATTGCACACTTCACGTATACCAAAATAAACGCCAAGACCAGTTGCTTCTGTTCGGCCGCGAACACCACCCTGTGTGACGGGTTTTCCTGTTACACAACCTGCAGCATCAATTTCGCCTGGTTTTAAAGACTGATATGTATCAACGATCCAACTCATTTCTCTTGCACCGGTTCCATAATCAGGAGCAGGTACATCTATACCGGGCCCAATAAAATTTTTCTTTACAAGTTCTGCTGTGTAGCGACGGGTAATTTTTTCAAGCTCGTATACAGAGTAATTTTTAGGGTTAATTTTTATCCCTCCTTTGCCACCACCAAACGGTACATTTACAATGGCACATTTATAAGTCATGAGCGAAGCAAGCGCCATCACTTCATCTTGATTTACCTCATCACTAAAACGAATACCACCTTTACATGGAGTTTTATGATGACTGTGCTGTACACGGTAAGCTTCTATAACTTCAATAGTTCCATCATCTCTTTTTAATGGAAAACGCATTTGATATACGCTGTTACATGCTTTTATCTGCTCCAGGATACCATGGTCAAATTTGGTAAATTTTGCAGCTTTATCAAAGCTTCTTTCAACACTTTGAAAGAAACTATAATCTTGATTCGAACTCATAAATTTGTTTTAATTAGCAATCGTTGTTTTTATAAAAGTATAAGTATTTACATATTTACACTGGATTAAAAGGGTTAAAGTTCTTTCTCCAGTTTTGACAATTTTCTGTCTAAAGAAAAAACATATAAAAAAAGCCCGATTAATATTGTAAGGCAAACAGCAACCACAATATATATTTTTCCATTGCTTCTCATCATATCCGCCATCTGTACTTCTTTTGCTTGAGCAAAAGACACAAAATTTATGCACAAACCCACAAACATCAATAAAAACCGGAGAATGAACAACTTGTATTTATGCATTTAATATAGTTTTATCTTTTAGTAACTGTATTCTTATTTTTATAGTTGCAATCCAAACCCCGAGTAAAGTCCAGCCGATTACTGCGGGATAAAATATTGCCCGCATTCCAATATCCATATCATTTTTATCGAGGGCAGGATTGCCACTTTCACTTCCAGGTGAGCCCGGGTGCAAGCTTCCTACAAGCCTTGGAATGATCCATATAGATGGAAATAACATAGCAAATGCAAAAATATTATACACCGCACTTACCCTCGAGCGTTTGTCCATATCAGTAAATGAACCTCTTAAAACAAAATAAGCTCCGTATATAAGCAATGCAATAGCTGCACCAATTAACTTTGGTTCTTTCAATACGCCTGCAAATGATTGCCCCTGATCAGTGATCCACGTAACTGAAACCCACTCAATACCTGTTGAGTAACCAAGTAAACCAAACACACAGCCTAAAGTTGCATAGGTTGAGGCATAAATATCAAACCGATGATTAAAATTTCTTAAATAACGAACACTGTATATGGCGCTCATTATAAAAAGAAACATCATGGCAAACCACATACAAACATGGAAATACATGTTTCTGATTGTTTCATTTAAAATTGGAAGACGAGGGACATCTAGCAAAAAACCTGCAATAATTGTGTAAGCAAGCAAAAGAAAGGATAATATTTTCCACCAGTTTTTCTTCAAAATATCACTATTTTTTTTTATGACGGCGCAAAGATAAGGGTAATGGCAGTGTGAGTATTAGTTAAACTTGGTGTTTTATTAGTTTACTAATATCACAAAACCATTCAAAAACTAAAAACTTCTCAAGCCAAAGAAAATTGAACCGCTGCTTTGGCGTGAATAAATGTTGTATCAAAAAGTGGCAGATCAAAATCGTTTGCTTTAATTAGCAAAGGTATTTCTGTACAGCCCAAAATGATGCCTTCGGCGCCGGCTTGTTGCAACTTTTGCATTATTTGCAAATATGTTTCCTTTGTTTCGGCAGTAATAATTCCCAATGCCAGCTCCTTATAAATACCATGGTTTATTATTTGCACATCATTCTCGCTTGGTATAATGGTTTCTATGTCCATACTTTCCAGTACATCTCTAAAAAATGGTAATTGCATGGTATATTTTGTACCGAGTAATGCAACTTTTTTTATTCCTTTTTTTAAAATTTCTTTTCCGGTTTCTTCGGCAATATGAATAAACGGGATATTGATTTCTGCTTTTACCTGCGGTGCAATATTGTGCATGGTATTGGCACCTAGTAAAATACACTTTGCTCCCGCAGACTGTAAAGCAATGGCTGCATCGGTGATTATTTTTGCAATATCATCCCACTTGCCGGCTGCGGTAAGTTTTGCAATGGCGGGATAATTTACTGAGTTAATAATGACCTCGGCTGTACTTTCACCATTTGTGTTTTTATAAACTAGCTCATTAAAATACCTGTAATAATCGAGTGTGGAAACCCAACCTGTTCCACCTACAAGACCAATTGTTTTCATAATTATTTTATTTATTAGTGAAGAATTAACTGTTGATGATAAAAAAAATTAAGGAAAGTTTTGTTTAAATGTGGAAGTTTTTGAAGCATAACAAGTGGTTTAATCCTTCCACAAAAAAGGAAATAATATAACAGCAAGTACAAAAACAAGTACATCAAGGCCTGTAACTAAAGCTGCCAACTGCAATACCGCACCATCCCTAAAAACTTCAGCAAAGCCTGCCTTGCTCAGCCGCATAAGCAGTAGTAATTGTGGCAAAATAACGGGGAACCCTAAAATGGCTATAAGCGCAGCATTTTGTTGTGCTTTTGCTGCAATGGCACTCATAAGTGTAAAAGTGAGGCTGATGCTTGTACCACCCAATAAAACAATTCCGTAAAAACGCCAGTAATTTAAAACTGGGCTGTCTAAAAAAAAATAAAAAAGAACCAAACTAACGCTGCTCATCAAAACCATTAATATGATATTAAAAAAAAGTTTGGCTGTAATAAATTCAATTGGTGATGCAATTGAATAGAAATACAACATCAAACCTTTTGACTCCTGTAAAAAACTTTTCGCAACAGTGTTTACACAAACAAATAATTGTATCACCCAAAAAAGGCTGTTCCATACATTACCATCAGGACTGTCAGGTAGTGAAAGATATATTACGAAAACGGTTGAAGCTATGTAAAGTAATATGCCATAAAAAGTATGCTGGCGCCTCAGCTCAAGCAAAATATCTTTTTTTAGTAATGCAAAAGTGCGTTTCATCACAGCACAAAAATAACCGCATTAAATTTTTCAATTGCATAAAGTTTTAGGGGTTCGCGTACTTTTTACACTTGAGTTGGTAAAAGCAGAAAAAAGATAAACTGTTGAGCCTAGACCCGATTGCAATGGAAAAGGGTTAGGAACGAAACCCTTTGTAATGAAAAGCGGGAGACAAATATTTAAAAAAGGTAAGGTGTCCATGCTCCAAAACATTAAAATAAATACTACTCAACCACCTGCGCACATTCTCTGCACCTTGGTTCATAAATATCTTTTTGGCCAAGTAAAACCTGGCCGCCTGTGGCTATTTTGCGGTATGAAATGCTAGCCATGCCGCCACAACGCATACAGATTGCATGGAGTTTTGTTATGTAATCAGCAACTGCGAGCAAATTGGGCATCTGGCCAAAAGGTTTGCCTTGATAATCCATATCCAGCCCTGCAACAATAACTCTTATACCTTTTAATGCCAACTGTTCGCAAACAAATGCAATTTCAGCGTCAAAAAACTGGGCTTCATCAATCCCAACAACATCAACATCTTGTGCCATTAATAAAATGCTGTGTGCATTTTTAACAGGTGTACTGTGTATAGAGTTGGTATCGTGACTTACAATGTTTATTTCGTCGTAACGTACATCTATAGCTGGTTTAAATATCTCCACTTTTAAATTAGCAATTTTTACACGCTTTAATCTGCGGATTAATTCTTCCGTTTTTCCGCTAAACATACTACCACAAATCACTTCTATCCAACCTTTTTTATCGCCTCTTAAATTAGGTTCTATGAACATTCTTATTGTTTTATAATTGTGTTGCGTAACTTTAACGCATAGCTGCAAAGATTAAAGATTAAAATTGAAGCACAAAACAAAAAGCTATTAATTACCAGTCGAATAATATTTAAATTTTACAATATGGAACGGGTGGAAACACTTTGTAATTTATTGAGTGAAAAACTGCAAAAAAAAGCCACTGTTGCAGAGTTGCTTACTACTGTTAAAATGATAGAGTCAGAACTTTTGCACTTACAGAAAATAACTGCTAAGGATACCTTAAACATTTCATCAACTACAATAAATATAGCCAGACAAACACTACCTGAAAAATCTGAGGAAATAAAATTTGAAAATACAGAAGAAGAAAAAACGATAGAAGTATTACAAATTGATGAAGCAGAAATGGAAGCAGAATTAGATGAAATAAAAAGAAATATAGAAGACCGTACAAAACTTTCTCACCAAAATAAACCGCCAGTATTTGATGCTATTGATGACGTGCCAACTTTGGCAGGAAGGCAGAACACACCGGTTAAACACTTTGCAAATATTAAAGAGGTACACGAAACTCTTCCTACAAATAATAATGTTTCTTTAAATGAAAGGCTCAAACAAACGAGAAACGAACTAAGCGAAACTTTACAGGAAACGCCGGTAAAGGATTTAAAAAAAGCCATAGGAATTAATGACCGCTTTAAATTTTTAAGCGAATTGTTTAGAGGAGATGATGCCATGTATGAGAGGAGTATTAAAACGATCAACAATTATGCAATTTATCCCGAAGCAGAATATTGGATTAGAAGAGAGTTAAAATTAAAGTTGGGATGGGACGATAAAAACGAGACAGTAAAGCAGTTTGATCAATTGGTTAGAAGGCGTTTTTCGTAAATGTATTTCAGGATTTTATTTGTTGCACCACCGTTCTCGTACACAAAATTTCTACAGATTGCCCCGGTCTTAGCTAAAAAATCTTCATCTTTAATTAATGTGTTAAGTAATTTTTCCAACTCCAGCGCATTGGCAATACTGAATGCGCCACCATTTTCAACTAGATGTGTTGCTTCCGAAAATTTTCCATAGACAGGTCCAAATATTACAGGTTTCCCAAAAACTGCCGCTTCTAAGATATTATGAATACCACTGTCATTAAAACCGCCACCAATATAAGCTACATCTGCAAGTTGATACAAGCTTGCCAACATTCCAATATTATCAATTATTATTACGTGCGCATCTGTATGATCATCCTTTAGCTGAGAAAAAAGAATGGAGTTCTTAAAGAGTTTTTTTACATCTTCTATTCTTTCCTCATCAATTTCATGGGGAGCAATAATAAATTTTATTTCCTTATTTGTATTGATATAATGCACCAATTCTTCCTCATCTTCTTCCCAGGTGCTTCCTGCAATTATTACTTTACTGTTCTTCACAAAATTTAAAAGCTTATCAGGCAAAGGATCGCTGTTTTCTGCAATGTCTATAACCCTGTCAAACCTTGTATCGCCTGTTAAAACTGTATTCTGAGCAAAGCCAATTGTTTGTAATAAAGAGACAGATTGACTGTTTTGTACAAATATTTTATTAAACGAATACAAAATCTGTATCCACAATTTTCCATACCATTTAAAGAACGGCTGACTTTTTCTAAAAACAGCAGAGATTAATATTACCGGAATATTATTTTTCTTTAGTTCAGTTAAATAATAAAACCAGTATTCATATTTAACCCAGAAAACAAGTGTAGGTTTTAAGGTTACAATAAATTTTTGTGCGTTGATTCTCCCATCCAACGGCAAATAAAATACTACATCTACTTGGTTGTAACCTTTTCGTACCTCATAACCACTTGGTGAAAAAAAGGTCAGTACTACTTTATGATCAGCACGATTTTTTTTTAAATTTTCTATAAGCGGTCTACCTTGTTCAAATTCACCCAAACTGGCACAGTGAATCCAAATTATTTTTTGGTTTTCAGGTAATTGAGTTCGCCATTTTTCAAGTTTTGTAAAGACATCTATTCGCCCGGCAAGCCATAATTTTGCCTTTTTACTTTTTAAAGAAGCAACCCTAACCCCAATTTTATAGAAAACTAAAAATATATTGTATAGAAATAGTGACAATGTGCTTATTTTTAAACAAATGTAAATGCAATTTTATTTTAAAGTACCATGTAAGCGTGGAATCAAAGAGATAAACAATTTCGGGGCATGTAAATTGTATCTTTGCGCCGCAAAAAAGAAAATATGAGTCCAATTCAAATGGTAGATACAAAAACACAGTATCTAAATATTAAAGAGGAAGTAGATGCAGCTGTTATAGGTGTAATGGAAAGTTCTCGTTTTATTGGTGGACCTATTGTTACAGCGTTTGCAAATGAACTTGCCGCTTACCACAACTCCAAACATGTAATTACCTGCGCAAATGGTACAGATGCATTACAAATAGCCATGATGGCATTGGGTTTAAAACCCGGGGATGAAGTAATAACACCTTCATTTACGTACATAGCAACTGTAGAAGTAGCCGCACTTTTGGGCATAAAACCAACATTTGTAGAGGTAAATAAAAATACTTTCTGCATAGACCCTGAAGCCATAGAAAAAGCAATTACCGCAAAAACAAAAGCAATCGTTCCTGTTCATTTGTATGGGCATGCTGCCAATATGGAGGTTATTATGGATATTGCTAAGAGGCATAAACTTTTTGTAATAGAAGACAATGCGCAAGGCATTGGCAACGATTACATTTTTAGCGACGGAACAAAAAAGAAAACAGGAAGTATTGGTAATATTGGCTGTACATCTTTTTACCCATCAAAAAACCTTGGTGCTTTTGGTGACGGTGGTGCCATCTTTACAGATGATGATGCACTTGCAGAAAAATTAAAAATGATTGCATCTCACGGGCAAAAAACGCAGTATTACCACGACGTGGTTGGCTGTAATTCCAGGCTGGATGCCATGCAGGCTGCTATTTTACAAATAAAATTAAAAAAGCTTGACCAGTATATTGATGCACGCAGAAAAGCAGCAGCTTTTTATGATAATGCATTTGCAGGCAACGACAAAATAACAGTACCATACCGGGCACCATACAATAATCATGTATTTCATCAATACACACTAACGCTACACGATACCAACAGAAATGCGCTAAATAAATATCTTGCTGAAAAAGGTATTCCTTCTATGATTTATTATCCGGTATCTGCACACAAACAAAAAATGTTTGATGATTTTGGAGGAAATGAGTTTGATTTACCGACTACAGACTGGCTTACAGAAAGAGTAATTTCTTTACCAATGCACACTGAATTAGACGAGGAACAGCAAACATTTATAGTAGAGCATGTTCTTAAATTTATCAATAAAATTAATTAATTATAAAATTATGAAAATTGCAGTAGTAGGAACAGGTTATGTAGGTTTAGTAACAGGAACTTGTTTTGCCGAAACCGGAAATTCTGTAACATGTGTAGATATTGATGCGTCAAAAATTGAAAAATTATCATCGGGTACTATCACTATTTATGAACCGGGATTAGAGAAAATCTTTTTAAGAAATCAAAAAGAAGGTCGTCTAAAGTTTACTACATCCTTAAACGATGCTGTAATAGATGCTGAAATTATTTTTCTAGCATTACCTACCCCGCCAGGAGAAAATGGAGAGGCTGATTTAAAATATATTCTTGGTGTGGCAGATGATTTAGGCAAACTTCTAAAGCCTAACGATTACAAAGTTATCATTGATAAAAGTACAGTCCCCGTAGGCACATCTGAAAAAGTAAGAAAGGCGATTTTACAAAGTGGCACAACAGCTATTGCTGAAAGCTTCGATGTAGTAAGTAATCCAGAGTTTTTAAGAGAAGGTGTAGCCGTAGACGATTTTATGAAACCGGATAGGGTGGTAATAGGAACAGGATCTAAAAAGGCTATAAAAATAATGAACGATTTATACAGTCCTTTTGTCAGACAAGGAAATCCTGTAATTTTTATGGATGAATATAGTGCAGAACTTACAAAATATGCGGCAAATGCGTTCTTGGCTGTAAAAATCACTTTCATGAATGAGATTGCTCAAATGTGTGAAAGACTTGGTGCAGATGTAGATATGGTTAGAAAAGGAATAGGTAGTGATGAGAGAATTGGTAGAAGATTTCTGTTCCCCGGTATTGGATATGGTGGAAGTTGTTTTCCGAAAGATGTGCAGGCTCTTGCAAAAACTGCCGATGACATCGACTATAATTTTCAGATTTTAGATGCCGTAATGGATGTAAATCACAAACAAAAATTACACCTTATACCAAAGATAAAAACATTATTTGGTAACGACCTTTCGGGGAAACATTTTGCTGTCTGGGGACTTGCTTTTAAACCTAACACAGACGATGTTAGAGAGGCTCCCGCCTTTTATATGATTGATGAATTACTTTCGAGTGGAGCTACTATTTCTGTTTTTGATCCGGAAGGAATGGCAAATACAAAAGCTGTTTATTTGGACAAAATACTTTTTGCCGATAACCAGTATGAGGCATTGGAAAATGCCGATGCTTTGATTATTGCAACAGAATGGAACGAATTTAGAACACCTAACTTTGATACGATAGCAAAAAAGCTACCATCAAAAATAATTTTTGATGGTAGAAATCTTTTTGAACCTGAACAAATGAAAGTGCTAGGTTATCATTATGAAAGTGTAGGACGAAAAAAAATATCACAACAATAAATCAAAATTATTTTGCAAAAAAGAATATTAATAACAGGTGCTGCCGGGTTTTTAGGGTCTCATCTTTGTGACAAATTTATAAAAGAAGATTACCATGTTATTGGGATGGATAATCTGATAACAGGTGATTTAAAAAATATTGAGCATTTATTTCATTTGCAAAATTTTGAATTCTACCACCATGATGTTTCAAAATTTATACACGTTACAGGCAAGCTGGATTACATACTTCATTTTGCATCGCCTGCTAGTCCAATTGATTATTTAAAAATACCGATTCAAACATTAAAGGTTGGTTCGCTTGGCACACACAACTGCCTTGGTCTGGCAAAAGCAAAAAATGCCCGCATACTTGTTGCAAGTACAAGTGAAGTTTATGGAGATCCGCAGGTGCATCCACAAAATGAGGAATATTGGGGAAATGTAAATCCTGTAGGTCCTAGAGGTGTTTATGATGAGGCAAAAAGGTTTCAGGAAGCTATTACAATGGCGTATCATACTTTTCATAATTTAGAAACTAGGATCATTAGAATATTTAATACTTATGGGCCAAGAATGAGGCTGAATGACGGGCGTGCACTTCCTGCATTTATAGGACAGGCATTGCGTGGCGAAGATCTTACCGTTTTTGGAGATGGTAGTCAGACAAGAAGTTTTTGTTATGTTGATGATTTGGTAGATGGTATATTTAAACTTTTAATGAGTGATTACGCTCAACCGGTAAACATTGGTAATCCTGATGAGATTTCTTTAAAAGATTTTGCGGAAGAAATTATAAAACTAACGGAAACCAAGCAACAAATTGTGTACAAACCTTTACCTATTGACGATCCCAAACAAAGACAGCCGGATATTACCAAAGCCAGGGAAATTCTTGGCTGGGAACCGAAAATAAATCGTGCAGAGGGATTAAAAATAACGTTTGAATATTTTAAAAATCTGCCAAAAGAAGAATTAAATAAACTGCCGAAGGAATTCACGAAAATTACTTTTTAAAATAGAATAAAACAAAAAATGTATCAGGAATTACTCGATAAAAAAAATAAATTAGCAATAATTGGATTAGGTTATGTAGGGTTGCCAATTGCATTGGAATTTGCGAAAAAAATAAAAGTTATAGGATTTGATATTAATGCAGACCGCGTGAAAATGATGCAGAACAAAATTGACCCAAGCAAAGAACTCGACTCAGATGCATTTGACGGTTGCGATATTGAATTTACAAATAATCTTGATGTATTAAGAGAAGCTACCTTCTTTATTGTCGCTGTTCCTACACCGGTAGATGAACACAACGTACCAGACCTTACACCTGTAATTCGTGCAAGCGAAACAATTGGAAAAGTGATTAAAAAAGGGGATTATGTAGTTTATGAAAGTACAGTTTACCCCGGATGTACAGAAGAGGATTGTGTACCCGTTATTGAAAAATTATCCGGCTTAAAAATGGTTACCGATTATAAAATTGGCTACTCACCGGAAAGAATAAACCCGGGAGATAAAGAACATACTATTACAACCATTACAAAAGTAGTAAGCGGCTGTTGCAATGAAAGTTTAGACTTAATTGCAAAAGTGTATGAACTTGTTGTAAAAGCAGGTGTACACAGGGCTTCCTCCATAAAAGTTGCGGAGGCTGCAAAAATTATTGAAAACACGCAAAGAGATTTAAACATTGCATTAATGAATGAACTGTCAATTATTTTTGATAAAATGAACATAAATACTTTTGAAGTGCTGGAAGCTGCGGGAACTAAATGGAATTTTTTACGGTTTCAGCCGGGGCTTGTGGGCGGACATTGTATAGGTGTAGATCCTTATTATCTTACTTACAAATCGAAAGAGCTTGGTTATGACAGCCAGGTAATTCTTGCCGGTAGAAATATAAATGATGGTATGGCGGGCTATGTGGCAAAGAAAGTTTTACAACATATAATCCAGCATACAGGTAATATAAAAGGCGCTAAAGTTTTGGTGATGGGTGCAACCTTTAAAGAAAATGTAAGCGATATCCGCAACAGTAAAGTAGCAGATGTAGTGAAAGAACTAAAATCATTTTCCTTAAATGTAGAAATAACAGATCCACATGCAAGCACTGAGGAATTAAATCATGAATATGGTTTTAAACTGACTGCAGCTGTAGGAAAGGATTATGATGCAATAATTGTTGCAGTTCCACATGCGGGTTATAAAAATTTTGATGACGCATATTTTGCCTCTATAACAAAACCTGATGCCCTGATTTTTGACTTAAAGGGAACATATAGAAATATTATTCAAAGTCGTAGTTACAAAAGCCTATAAAAATTACAGGATAGAACTAGAATACGTTTTAATAAATGAACATACAATATGGAATTATTTTACGATGAGAGTTTAGCCGATAAAAAATTTTTAGTAACAGGCGGAGGTGGATTTATTGGTGGACACCTAGCAGAATATTTATTAAAAAATGGTGCGGCAAAAGTTCGAGTGATGGATAATATGGTAAATGGTTTTGAAAGTAATCTAGCTGTGTTAAAAGAGTATCCGGCATTTGAATTTATACAAAGCGACATAAGAAATTTTGAAGATTGCAACAAGGCATGTGAGGGTATTGATTATATAAGTCACCAGGCTGCACTTGGTTCAGTACCACGTTCTATAAAGGAACCGGTTTATTTTAATGATGTAAATGTTGGCGGTTTTGTAAACATGCTTAAAGCCGCTGTCGATAATAACATAAAGCAGTTTGTGTATGCTTCATCATCATCAGTTTATGGAGATGAACCAACGCTGCCAAAAGTAGAGTCAAAAATTGGTACCTGTCTTTCGCCGTACGCAGCAACAAAAAAAACAAACGAATTGTATGCACAAATTTTTGCAGATGTATATGGCTTAAAAATAATGGGGTTTAGGTATTTTAATATTTTTGGGCCAAGACAAGATCCTGATGGAGCTTATGCTGCAGTAATTCCATTATTTGTAAAAGGAATTATGAAGCACACACCCGTTTACATTAACGGTGATGGGGAACAAACACGAGATTTTACATTTGTAGAAAATGCAGTACAAATAAACGTAAAAGGTATGCTTACTAAAAATGCAGCTGCATTAAATAAAATATATAATGTAGCAGTAGGAGAAAATTTTTCTGTAAATTATTTATATAAGATTTGTAAAGAAAGTTTACAAAGTAGTTGGGAAGCCACTTACAGAGAACCTAGAGCAGGCGATATCAGAAATTCGCTGGCAGATATCTCTCTGGCAAAAAATTTGTTAGGCTACGCTCCCACCAAACGTTTTGAAGATGGATTGATAGAGACAATTCAATTTTTTAAACAACTTTATAAAAATTCATAAGGAATATTTGCACTTTAAAAAATTTAATTAATACTTACAAAAATTGTAATTGCCGATGCCTTTTATCAAAACTGATTTTCCGGGACTATTAATTTTTGAACCAAAGGTCTTTAGTGATAGCCGTGGTTATTTTTTTGAAAGCTATAATGAAAATACCTGTACAACCGAAGGCGTTAATATAAAATTTGTACAGGATAACCAGGCAAGTTCTGAATATGGCGTTATTCGTGGGTTACATTACCAGCTATCTCCTTTTGCACAAACTAAATTTATAAGAGTTTTATCAGGTAAAATTTTAGATGTTGTGGTAGATTTAAGACATGGATCTCCAAGTTTTGGAAGAGTATTTACTCATGAATTATCAGCAGAAAATCATTTACAATTGTTAGTCCCAAAAGGGTTTGCTCATGGCTATTCTGTATTAAGCGAAACAGCAGAAGTATTTTATAAGTGTGATGAATTTTACAGCAAAGAAAATGAAGCAGGCTTGTTATTTAATGATCCTGCTTTAAATATAGACTGGAAAATACCATCTGGAAAAGAAATAATTTCTGAAAAAGACAATGTTCAACCAACCTTTGAAAATTGTAAAAACAATTTTGAATACTGATGGAGAATGAAGAATCTTCAAAAAAAATTATCTTGGTAACAGGTGCCAATGGTCAGCTTGGATGTGAGTTTCAGCAACTGCAAAATAACTTTCCCGATTATAAATTTTTATTTGTTGCAAAAGATCAACTTTCTATTACTGACAATAATGTGGTAACTGATTTTTTTAAAAATAATAAAATTGATGTATGTGTAAATTGTGCAGCTTACACCGCAGTAGATAAGGCAGAAACTGAAAAAGAATTGGCAACTACTGTAAATTCTACAGCCGTTGGTTACCTGTCAAAAGCCTGCAAAAATTACAACGCAAAATTTATTCATATTTCTACTGATTATGTTTTTGATGGTAAAGCAACAATGCCGTACCAAACAAATGATAACACAAGCCCTGTAAATTTTTATGGGCAAACAAAATTAAATGGAGAGGTAAATGCCATAAAAGAAAATGGGGAAACGATTATTATTCGTACCGCTTGGGTATACAGTAGTTTCGGAAATAATTTTGTAAAAACAATGATTAGGTTGATGAACGAACGAGCATCCATTGGTGTTGTAAACGATCAATTTGGTTGCCCAACTTACGCCGCAGACCTAGCTGTTGCTATAATGCAGATCATCACTTCAAATAAATTTGTTACTGGCATTTATCACTATTCAAACAAAGGTCAAATAAGCTGGTACGATTTTGCAAGAGAAATTGCTCAACAAATAAACAGTAATTGTGTTGTAAACGGAATAACCACTGCACAATTTCCAACACCTGCAGCAAGACCAACTTATTCGGTTTTAGATACCTCAAAAATAGCCTCTGCATTTAAAATTATTATTCCTGAGTGGAAGCAAAGTTTAAAAAAATGTTTGCGTATTTTACAATCAGAAATTATTAAGCAAAAATAAATCTGCACCAAACGATGCAGATTTATTTATAAAATTATTTTTGATTATTGTTTTTCAATTTCAACTATACAGGCAACTACACTTTTACTATCGCCTACACTTTTAAAATACATACTTCCATTTGTACCGCTGCCAAAAGATACATTGGTAATTGCATTCGCTGAAACTGCATCATTTAATTTAGCAGCAAAATCAGTTTTTGTACTTGTATTAATTGCAGTGTTTAAAGCATTATAATCAAGCTGTTGTTTGCTTACAACAACACCCATTAAATCTTTATTTCCTACTTGGTCTGCCTGTATAGATTCTTTTCTTGGAAACAAACGATAACCGGTAATACCACAATATGGTGAGTGAATTGGCTTATAAGGAAACAATACGATACTCTTTGTTGCATCATCAGCAGGTGTAAAAATATACACGTAACATTCCAGCGCATTTTTAAACTCTATTTTAAATTTAGATCCTTTTTTAATGGGTGTTACTGTTTTAAAAACATTGCCCGAAGCAAGTTGCAATGGTATCTGCTGTTTCGTTTCCGGGTTAAACAATCCAACATTGCATTCAAAAGCTACATTCAGTGCAGCTCCTCTTTTTGGCAATGGATCAAGCCCATAGGCTTCTCTTACAAAATTTTTAAAATCGCCGTAGCGCACAAAAGCAATTCCATTTTCACCCCATTCGGGTCCCCAACTATTCATCAATTGAAATGCACCACCTTCCATTCTATCATCGTAACCAATAACACACATTGCGTGGCCACCAAAACCAGTCATACTTTCATCATTCCCGGAAGGATGCCAAACTTTTTGACCCATCATATCCTGCATAAAAGTTCCGCCTACCATCATACCAATTACAACAGGTGCATCTTTTGCAAGATGCTCTTTTACTGCACGAATATTTATTCCGTTTACATCATCGGTTTCAGTTAATCGATGAAATCCATGAATTTTATTTTGAGAAGCCTGATGTTCCAGTGAGCCATTGGCTTGTCGGCTGCAATCATTTTCATCATACTTAAAATCTTGAAAAGGTACAGCTCCTTTTTGCTGCATAAACTCCATGGCCTTTTGAATATAGGCACCTTGACAATTCTGTAAAGCAATATTATTGTATAAAAAAGCAGGACTATAAGCAACACTGTTAGGATCTTGTTTTGTACTTGCAGCTTCTAAAATTGTGCGTGCCGCATACATACTACTCCATGCTACACAACTACCCTGTTTTCCCTGGTTTTGTCTGCTGGGCGCAAACGCTGCCAGAGATACCATTTCGGGCAAAGGATTTTTTTTATTATCATCTTCCAGCCCTTCATATACTTGAGCCTTTTTAGTTTCGTTGGCATCAAAATTATATCCACTTTGAGAAAATTCATTATTACTTTGCTTAGCGGTACCTGGTTCGCTTAGCATGTTACAACCACCTCTAAAAAAAAGAAAGTAGGCTGCTATGCCAATCAATAAAAAAACTATCAAACTTTTACCGCCGCAACCACCACCACTATTCCCGTTGTCGTTGTTGCCAGAATTTCTTCCACGCCCAAAAAGACCAAGTATTAAAGGTAAAAAGCCAAGTAAACCTGCAAGATTAAAACCACCTCCACCACTGCCTCTGCCACTTCCATCACCATTATCTGCGTAGTCATCTTGTCCATCAGGATCATCAACCATGTGTAAAGCCATAGTTTAAAAGTTTAATAAATAAAATTATATAGTAAAAAACAAAATGGAACAAAAACTTTACCAGATTGAAAAGAAAATTAAATTATAAAAAAGAAAGCGATGCAATAAAAAACGAAATTTGGATTTGCTTAATAATTAATAAAATATAAATTGAACGAAGGAGGAACAGAAAATAATAATTCTATAGAAATTGCCAATACAACTAACTGGATAAAAAATGTTGTAATAGGTTGCAATTTTTGTCCGTTTGCAGCAAAAGCAATGGTAAAAAAAACAGTGCGTTATGTGGTGCTAGAAAACTCCGATTTTAAAACTGCCCTAACAGAACTTGCAAACCAGTTTGAATTTTTAAATAGTAATGAAAATATAGAAACTACTTTTATAATTTTCTCAAAAGGCTTTACTAATTTTTTACAATATTTAGATCTTGTAGATAAGGGAGAGCACTTGCTTACGAAAGAAAAACACGAAGGCATTTACCAACTGGCAAGCTTTCATCCACAATATTTATTTGCAGGTTCCAATGAAAATGATGCTGCAAATTATACAAACCGTTCGCCTTACCCCATGCTCCATATTTTACGGGAAAATAGTATTACCAATGCTTTGCAAAATTTTGTTGATCCGCATTCAATCCCCGAAAAGAATATTGATTTTGCAAAAGCAAAAGGCGTTGAGTATATGAAAATACTTGCAGCATCGTGTATGGTTTAATAATACGCTTATTTAATTTTTGGGGCTTTCAACAACTCATTTTAATCAGCATTTGTTCGGTCTCCTACGCTGTACCGTACGTATTTGTATGCGTATGCCGCCGACGGCGGACACGCATACAAATACGTACATCGCTTCGTCCACCGCAGCCATTCAACTGAAAAACATTTTTCAACTTTACCGGTACAACAGAAAAATGATTTTTATAAAAATAGCTATTTCTAAAACACCTTGTAGTATAAGCGTGAGAGATTGCAGCGGAAATACTTTTGTGAAGAACGAACAAAAGATTGCAGCGCAAAGCCCGACCCGGAGGGACACGCCCTAAAATATATTTACAAAAAAACCGCTGCATTAAATACAGCGGTTTAAAGAAGATTTTTTAAAGATTTAAGGAGCAACACTTACCCTCACACCTTCACTATGACTTGTAAACTCAGGCGCATACATGCATTGAATAGTTGTAATGCCATTGCTGAAATTACCACTGTGTGTTACAAACATTGGATATTCAAAAACGTACGTACCTTTTGGTAACCAACCAAAAAAGAAATTCGTACTGGCATCTTTTGTGCTTTCGTAGTAGCCGAGCCCACCCTGGTATTTATATTGGCTAACAACGTTGGTGGGTTCCATGCATGCTGCCCGCAAATCTTTCATATGTACATATTCCATGTCTCGATCTGCACGAAGTTCTATGCGTACTTTTATTTTATCTCCTACGCTTATTTCATCCCCATCTTTTATTGCCTGCAGAACTGGGCCTTTGTCAGTGTTCTTTTCTACAAATAATTTCTTTACCAATTTAAGTGGAGTTTCTGCTGATGTAATTTTGTCGAGGTCTTCGAAATATTGCCAGTATGCTGCACCCCAACTCGTTGATTGGATGATTGGTTGCTTGCCAACCGCCTTAATTTCAACCGTTATATTTCCCATTTCCGAGTTTACTTTTTCGCCTTCTATGCGCTTTTTAAAATAACCTGTACCTACTTCGGTTTTATCATCACTGCTTTTTATAATTTTATTACCAAGATTGATCGTCACTGTTTTTTCTTCGCTCAGCCAATCGCTGCCTTGCAGCAGCAGTGCATAACATGCTTCGGCAGTGGCTTTGGTAGTAGGCCATTGCTGTGTTTGCTTTTGTTTTAGCAACCATGTTTTAAGATCGTTTACTGTATTTTCATTCTTATCAATATCAGTAAATGCTTCTATCATTATTGCCTGGCTTTCAATTGGTGCCTGGTACCAATAATAACCGCCTTTGGTAAAATCTTTCCAATACATTCCCATCTCTTCGCTGCCGATACTATTTTGCTTTAATGATTCAATAATTGCTTTGGGTGTTTTTGTATCACTGCTTCTATACAGCGCCAATGCCACCATTGCCTGCATGTATTTGCTCTGGCTTAACCAATATTTTTGTGCCTGTCCTGCGTAATACTCTACCGCTTTTTTAGATGCTGTTGCAACATTTGTTTCTGCAAAAAAACTACGCATGTACAAATACTGAATGGCTGTGTAGCTTAAATGATTGTCTGATAATTTTGCTTTGTATTTGATAAGATCATCGTATTCATCTTTTAACATTGCATCTAAATACGGCAATGCTTTGTCCACAATTGGTAGTAGGTTTTCGTAATCGCCGCCCTGCACTGCTTTTAATTTTCTTAAATGCCCAATACCTGTTAGAATATATTGTGTCATGTAACGATCATCTCTACCGCCTTTAAACCAAGTGAAACCCCCATTGCTACTTTGCATTTCTTTTAGCTTTGCCAAAGTTTTATTTTTTTCTGCCGCAAGACGAACCATATCAAACAACAAAGCAATATTTTTCTTTTGTTGGGTTTCATTTTGGGCGTCTAAAACCCATGGGGTTTCCTGCAGCAAGACCGATTTTAATTCTTCATTTTTTTGCAGGTTACTTATTAAGACCTCACCCCCCGCCCTCTCCGATGGAGAGGGAGCTGCAGCCCACTTCTCAAATACAGCCTTTATTTTTGGATTATTATTAGCAATATTTGATGCCAATGTATTTGCATAATATTTACTGAAAGTTTGTTCTGCACACTCGTAAGGATATTCCATTAAATATGGTAAAGCCTGAATTGCATACCAAGCAGGATTGCTTGTGTACTCTATTGTGAGTGCATGGTTGGTTAGGCTTCCGCTGTTGCCGCTGTTCAATAACTTATCAAACTTAAATGTTTTTGAATTTGTATTTCGCATGTTTAGGGGCAAAGATTCGGTAACCAACATTCTGTTTGTTAACACAGGAATGGCTGCTTCTTCGCCGTCAGAAAAACTTCCATCTTTTGCAATAGCTTTAATCCTGTACGTCATAGCAGAATTAAAGTTGAATGGAATATCTATTGGAAATTTTACAGCTACACTTTGCCCGGCAGGTACGGTAAAATATTGTTGTGAAAAAACATTTTTAAACCAACCATCTACCAGTTTATTGGTGGCAGCATCCAGCAACTCTAATTGCGAGGTACCTGTAATTTCTTTAGCGGTTAGGTTTACAATTTTTGCAGAAAACTCCATGCGGTCACCCTCTCTTAAAAAGCGAGGCGCATTTGGCTGTACCATTAATTGTTTTTGTGTTATTGTGGTTTTGCTGCTCACTGCACTTGCCAGGTCTTTTGTATGAGCCATCACCTGTAGTTTCCATTGTGTAAGTGCTTCGGGCATGGTAAGAGAAAATTCAACATTGCCATTTTCATCTGTCTTTAAATCAGGAAAGAAGGAAACGGTTTCGTTAAAGTTTTTGCGGATTTGGATGTTGGAATTTAATTGATTATTATCTTTTTTTTGTTCTAATACGATATCTCCCGCGGAAGTAATGTTAACCCCGGCAACCCTTCCAGATAAGGCAACCTCTATGTCTTCAGATTTATTTTTATAACCTTGTTTGCTCTTTTGCTCTTTTACACCTAAAGCTGAAACAACTACTTCATCAAATTGCGGTGAATTAGAAGCCATGGAACTTACGCCACGAAGTCTAATTGAATGTCTATTTTCATTCCACCCATTATTAATCAAATAATCATACCTCTTTTCTATCCCATTTAAAAACACATTTCTTATTTGATCATTTTCATGGCTCGCTACTTCTTCAAACGTGTTTCCAATCCAGTTAAAATAACTATTATTTAATGGCCATAAACTATTTAGAGATTCCCAAGCATGTGGTTTAAACTGATCTAATGATGCATCGTACATACTTATCAATGTTTCTGCCGCTACTTTTTCGGCTTTATCTCCGGTTATTTTTATTTTCCATTTTTCTGAACTGCCAGGTTCAAGTTTATCTCTAAAGGTTTCGTACGAAATTTTTAATTCTTTATTACTCCACGGTACTGCAAAGTTTTCTGGACCTGTGTAAATGCGGTTATGCTGCACAAAAACATAATTCATATTTATACCACCTCGATCGTTTTCCGTTACATCAATTTGATTGGTAAATATTTCACCTGCACTAACAGTTGGGTAGGTAATTTTATAAATTTCATTTGGCCTTACAATATTTTGTATGAGCCATATTTTATTAAAGCCGGTGGTTATTTTGTAGGTAATTTTATCACCGGGTTGGGTGGTTTGTTTTAATGGAGTAACAGTTATGGGATCAATGGTGGTCGTTTGTCTGTCGTCTGTCAGGCTGATATATTTTTCAGCCTTTACATCTTCACCAAACTTATCTTTTGCTGTAATGATTATTTTATACCATCCTGAAAATAATAATGAATTAGGAATGTTGAATGATGAATTTGCGGCGGTCGTGTCGTTTATATCAATCACCTTTTCTCCTACAGTCCATTCAGTCATTTGGTCTTCATCGGCATAAACATCGTAAGGAAACAGTTTGTAGAATTCCTCTTTGCTCATCGTGAACAAATCAGGCTGTTGCCAATAACGTTTACGAAAAATTTTATTTGGTTGCTGCAATTTGTACATGGTGAAATTCACCTTTGTTTTTTCGTACAGTCCATTGGCATTGGTACTTTTTATCCCAATATTTTTAAGACTATCTGCCGGCAGTTTTTCATCGGCAATAATATTTAATTGTATTGCCTGGTACGATACAGAAAGAGTTGTAGTTGCAGTCCTTGTTTCACCATTCACATCTGTTATATCTGCGCTCACACGATAGTCAAATGTTGGCTGGCTTTTCTTATCTACTGTTTCATCGGGTATTGCTTTAAATACAATTTTAAATTCACCGTTTGCATTGGTAATGGTACTGCCGTTTGTTATTTCCATTTCTTCATTTCCACCCCGCGGCGGATAAATACTTCTGTAATAACCAAACCAAATGGGGTAACGAATAATCCTCACCACTCTGTAACTTACTTTTGCGCCATCAATATTATTGCCGGCAAAGGCTTTAGCAGCACCAGTAACCTGTATGCTGTCATTCACTCTGTAACTTCCCTGAGGCTTTTTTATTTCAGCAGAAAATTTTGGCCGTTTGTATTCTTCCACACTTATGTTTTGGGTAGATAACGTTAATGTATCTTTCAAATAAAAACTGCCATTGAGCAAACCTTCAGGTATTTTAAAGCTTCCATTATAAGACCCATAATCATTTGTGGTAAAGTTTGCAGTGGAAATTTTTTGATTATTTCTATCAAATAACTGTACAGTCGTTTTTATATTAACCAGCGCTTCGCTTTTTCTTTTTGTGCCATCTGTCTGTGTTACTATCCCTTTGAAAAAAAGGGTTTGGCCGGGCCGATATATAGCACGGTCTGTAAAAAGAAATGTTCTTCTTGTGCTGCTATTTTTTGCATTTATATCATCGTAATAATAACTGTTGTACCCATCATCAGTAAACAATTCATCCTTGTTATATTTTACCTGTACAATACTGTTTTCATAATTTGTAGACTTACCTATTTTTACAAAACCATTTTTATCAGTCATGTAAAGTCCTGATTTTTGTATTTCATATTTTCTGGTACCATAGCTAAATGTGTCCGTCCAAAGCTGCACACTGGCTTTTTCCAAGGGTTTTCCATTGTCTCTATCCAGCACATGCAATTCATTTTTGTTATTGCTGATGTAGCTGATGTTGCTCACATAAGTAGTGGCCCTGCCAACAATATTATTGCTTAGTGAAAAATCTTCTTTTATGCTTGCCAGTAAATAATACGTTCCTATGGGCAACCCCTCCACTTTTATTTCTGTAGCATGCTGCTGAAAATCATTTTGATCTGGCAGTGTAACATTCCAGCTTTTTAAAGATTTCAATGCAAGTATTGATGACCATAGTTTTTCATAATTATCATTAGTTTCCAGTTTCTTTATATCTTCTCTAGTTGTTTGTACAATTCTGAAATAAACTGTACTAATATTTTTAAAAGTAACGAGTGTACGAAATGGCTGAGAAGGCACATTCACTTTTTCCACATCAAAATGCAGTGAAGGCTTTTCAATTTGAGTAATCAGCTTTTTACAGTTTATTCCACCTTCACTTTTAGGAAATTTTATATAAGCGGCATCACAAATTTGTTTTGCTTTTACCAGATCAAACTGGTTTTCTTTACCAGTTAAGGGGTTGTATTTATTACCAGTTTCCACGAGCATTTGTGCACGGAGATAAGTTGCCTGTACACTCGATGGACTGTTACCATATTTTGTTTCAATATTCAATAAAGCATTTTCATACAATTTTTCTTTATTGCTAAAAACGCCATGCTGTTTTACAAAATCCAGTCGTTTTAAATCTGCATCTAACAAGGCTTCCGGCTGTGCATCATTTAAATGAAATGTCAATATATCCTGCAGTATTTGGGTGGCATTAAAGTAAAGCGATGCAGTATCTTTTGTTTTAAAGTTGTACGCTGAAAATTCTTTTACAGGGGCAAAGGCAGCGGATTCGTTTATAATAAATTTATATGCCGGATTGGTGACATCGTTTTCCGTACTCATAAAATAATCTAAAGCACGGTGTGTTAAAAAGTCGTATAATGTTGGGCGTAGTTGTCGGGTATTTTTTCCTTTTTCAATAATGGCATCCAAACCATTTAAATTGGTAGCTTTTAAAATGGCTTCATTTTTTAAAGATGCTTTGTAAAGAGATGCTACTGTTGCATTCAATTTTGCAATGCTCCATGTCGTAATATCATTTCCTTTTTCTTCTGCCAATGCAGTTCGGTTGTATAACTTATAGCGGTTGTTCTCTTTATAAGTTTGAAAAAGTTGTGCCTGCATACTCAACAAAATATTTTTTGCAGGCACTTTCGTTTTTGCAATCAGAGTATCCACAAAAAAAAGATTTATCTGCTGGTTATCTTCTTGTACCATGTTGCGGTATTTCATCTGGTACATGGCAGCTTTTATTTGCTGTGCTTCGTTGTTTTTTGAAACTGCCTCATTAAATATTTTTACGGTTGCTGTGAGTGCATCATTCGTTAAGCCCTTCTTCTCAAAAGCCTCTATTTTTTTCCATTGCGAATTATAATCTTCAGTAACCTGCGCACTCACGGTTACATGATTTATAAAAAATAAAAAAAGTAGGGTAATAGATTTTATACTGTTCATTTAAAAAAAATTTAGCTGAAATATAGTACTACTATGATAAGATTTTTCTGTAATTACCTAATAAATAAAATATAGAATAAAGTATTGCAAGATATTTAACAAAACTACTTAAATGAAAAACCCGCAGCTTAACATTGCTGCGGGTCATTTTTAAATCCATTTATTTTATAAAACTCTGCTTTTGCCTTTTCCATTATACCATCCCTTGTGTTTACCATTATCGTGTTTCACTCCAATGGGGCGGCGGCCATATTTATTAGCCGGTGTCGTGTAAATACGCCTAACAGGTCTATTTAATACAATTGTTCTATCATCATTTTTATTGTTGTGATCAATTTCCACACCCTTCATTTTTCCATTTCCATTTCCTCTATTGTTCCCTCTTCCTTTTTGTGCAAGCGCTGTGTTGGAAGCAAGTGAAACAGCAAAAACAGTAACTACAAAAAGCATTAATAATTTTTTCATAATAATAAATTTAAGTTACACAATTGTGCTAAACACCATGCCAATAAAAAATGGTTCAATTTTGCAATTGAACCATTTCTAATAAAAGAATAAAAGTTATTATTTCTTCATTGCTTCCGCCATTGTTTTACCAATATCTGCAGGGCTAGCCACTACATGTATGCCGCATGCAGCCATGATTTTCATTTTTGCAGCAGCGGTATCATCTTCGCCACCAACAATTGCCCCCGCATGACCCATTCTGCGACCTGGAGGCGCTGTTTGTCCTGCAATGAAACCAACAACGGGCTTTTTATTCCCCGTGCTTTTAATATATTCAGCAGCTTCTGCTTCCATACCACCACCAATTTCGCCAATCATTACAATCGCATCTGTTTCATCATCATTCATCAACAATTCTATAGCCTCTTTTGTAGTTGTTCCAATAATGGGATCTCCACCAATTCCAATAGCGGTAGATATACCTAACCCTGCTTTTGCTACCTGGTCAGCAGCTTCGTAGGTGAGCGTACCACTTTTACTTACAATACCGATACGACCTTTCTTAAAAATGAAGCCGGGCATAATACCTACTTTGCATTCGTCAGCCGTTATTACACCAGGGCAATTTGGACCTATTAAACGGCTGTTGCTACTTACTAAATAATTTTTAACCTTCACCATATCAGCTACAGGAATACCTTCCGTAATACAAACAATGAGTGCAATGCCAGCTTCTGCAGCTTCCATAATTGCATCTGCAGCAAATGCCGGAGGTACAAAAATAATACTCACATTTGCTGCAGTTGTTTTTACCGCATCAGCAACCGTATTAAAAACCGGACGCTCCAAATGCTGTGTTCCACCTTTGTTTGGTGTCACACCACCTACTATGTTCGTTCCGTATTCAATCATCTGAGTAGCATGAAAACTACCTTCCGTACCGGTAAAACCCTGAACAATTACCTTAGAGTTTTTATTTACTAAAACTGACATGTTTACTTGTATAAATTATAAATATTGTTGGTAAATTTCGGCAAAGATAAGGGTTGGGCCGTATTTTTTGAGGGTTAAAAGTTACGGGCTCAAAGTTGCGGGTTAGCCTTTAAACTTTTAATTATTTGGGGCAATCGACAGGTTAATATAAATGATCATGGGTTGCGGCGATCCCTTATTACTCCGCCGCAAAGCCACGCACAAAACCTTCAGCGTGGTAGCCGCTTCTATCCGCTGCCCTTCAGCATTTTTTCTTTTTTCATCTTTTATTGTAGCGTAGTTTATCCTCGCTGCGCTCGAATCCATGGGCTTCGCCCATGGTTACTAAAAGTAAACCCCTCCGGAGTTTGTACAGAAATATTAGTATATTATTTTTTTCTGGAAGCAAGCAATTCCATTACTTGTTTTATACAAGCTTCCACGGTAACTTTTGCTGCTAACTCACCAATTAATTCGTATGGAATCTTATCCATTTTTTTAAACCGCACACAGCCTTTGCCCATATTTAATTTACTGTCTACTTCTTTTTAATATTTAGCAACAAACCAATCCAGCAATTGTTTATCGCTATGCATACCCAAGTGGTGTATTACTATAAATTTTTTTTGCGAACCAAGGTTCATTAAAGGCAATGGTAACTTTGAATCGCAATGATAACCTGCCGGATAAATACTGTGTGGCACCACATAACCAATCATTCCGTAACTGATTTCTTCTTTAAATCCTTTTGGTAGATTTTTATTAATAATTTTCCTGATTTTGGTTATTGGTTCTATTCTTTCTGAAGGTAAAGAAGCAATGTATTCGTCTATTGTTAAAACAGATGATTTCATAGCAACTGTTTTTAAAATGAATAATTTTTGAAAATAAACTACATTTAAACGACAAAAGGCAATCAGTTGCACATTTAAAGTTGAAAAAAGATTTATCGCTCAAAGGCTGCGTGATGGGCAGTAGTAGCTGCCGCCAACAACACTTTGTATTATTGTAAACTTTGCGGCGGCACTACTACAGACAGCACGGACTACTGTTGAACAAAAGAGTTTTTTGTTGAAAGCCCCAGACAAAAAAAGGAATAACTTTTCAGCTACTCCTCTTTTTGATTAATTATTTTTAATTAAAAACATTCATATTTATGCTCCTGCTCCGTGGCAGTTCTTAAATTTCTTTCCACTGCCGCAAGGACAAGGGGCGTTCCTACTAATTTTAGGTTCTTCCCTTGTTACAGGCATTTGCTTTACAGCTTCTCCACCACCGCTAGGGTCAAAGTAATCGTTCTGGTTTGCTGCATAATCATCTCCTGCTCCTTCAATCTGCGCTTTGTTCATATTCATTTTGCGCATGTCTGTTTTTTGTTCCCTGCCTTCTTTTATTTGTCCAGCGTTTGTTTCCTCCATTGGAATAGCAGCATGTGATAAAAAACTTACAATATCCTTGTTTACTTTATCATCCATTTCTTTAAACGCTGCAAAAGCTTCTATCTTATAAATTACTAATGGATCTTTTTGCTCATAACCCGCTGTTTGCACACTGTGGCGCAAATCGTCCATTGCTCTTAAATGTTCTTTCCATGCATCATCAATGGTAGAAAGTGTGATGCTTCTTTCCAAAGCATTACCAAGTTCTTCCCCTTTTGTTCCAAGATATTTATCCAAATTTGCTAATGCCATTATTCCTTTTTTACCATCACTAAATGGGACCTGCACATTTTCTATCTGTTTGCCTTGTTCTTTGCGGATATTGCTAATGATGGGCATTGTTTGATCACCCAAGGCAACTTTCTTCTTGTTGTAATGCGTAATGGCTTCGCTGTATAAACTTTCTGCAAGTGTATTTGTAGGCGTCTTTTCCAATTCTTCTGTAGTAATTGCTGTATCCATACCAAAATTCATAATTACCGCAAGTTGAAAACCTTCGTGATCGTTGGCATCTTTAAACGAGGCAATCAAACCCTCGGCTACAGAATAAAAAGAATTATCAAGATCAAGTGCAAGCCTTTCTCCAAACAAAGCATGGTTTCTTTTACCGTAAACAACATTACGTTGCTTGTTCATTACATCATCATATTCCAGCAATCTTTTTCTTGTACCAAAGTTATTTTCTTCTACTTTTTTCTGTGCACGTTCAATACTTTTTGTAATCATACTGTGTTGAATTACTTCGCCCTCTTTGTAACCCATTCTGTCCATCAGCCCTGCAATTCTTTCAGAGCCAAACATACGCATCAAACTATCTTCCAGCGATACAAAAAAGATAGAACTTCCAGGATCTCCCTGTCTGCCCGAACGACCACGAAGCTGCCTATCCACACGCCTACTTTCGTGACGTTCTGTACCCACGATTGCAAGTCCCCCTGCTTCTTTTACGCCAGGCCCAAGTTTTATATCGGTACCACGACCAGCCATGTTTGTAGCAATCGTTACCGCACCTGCAAGCCCCGCTTCTGCAACTACCTGGGCTTCTTTGCTGTGTTGTTTTGCATTTAACACATTGTGCGGAATGTTACGCTGCCTCAATGTTCTGCTGATGAGTTCACTCACATCTACAGATGTTGTACCAACCAGTGTTGGGCGACCTGCAGCCCGATTTTTTTCAACCTCATCAATTACAGCTTTGTATTTTTCTCTTGTGGTTTTATAAACATAATCTTCTCCATCAATTCGTACAGCTTTTACGTTGGTAGGTATGTTCACTACATCCAGTTTGTATATGCTCCAAAGCTCCGATGCTTCTGTTTCTGCAGTTCCTGTCATGCCCGCAAGCTTGTGGTACATTCTAAAATAATTTTGCAGTGTTACCGTTGCATAGGTTTGAGTGGATGCCTCAATTTTTACATTTTCTTTTGCTTCCAACGCCTGGTGCAATCCATCGGAATAACGACGACCTTCCATAATACGGCCGGTTTGTTCATCTACAATTTTTACTTCCTCTTCTATTACTACATACTCCACATCTTTATCAAATAAAGTATACGCTTTTAATAACTGTTGAATGGTATGAATGCGCTCCGATTTCATGGAGTATTCCGTCATCAGGTTATCTTTGCGTTGTAATTTTTCTTCGGTCGTAAGATCCGTTTTTTCAATAGCGGCAATCTTTGTAGAAATATCCGGCAATACAAAAAACTCCGGGTCTTCCCCACTTTTTGTAATTAGATTAATGCCGTTATCTGTAAGCTCTACCTGGTTGTTTTTTTCATCTATGCTAAAATAAAGTTCTTCGTCAACCTTTGGCATTTGTTTCTGCTGATCTGCCAAATAATAATTTTCAGATTTTTGCAATTTAACCCTGATACCGCCTTCACTTAAAAACTTAATAAGTGCGCCGTTTTTAGGTAAGCCACGGTGTGCACGCATTAAAGCGAGACCGCCATCCTTAGGATCGTCATTGCCTTCTGCAATTTTTTTCTTTGCTTCTATTAAAAAAGTATTTACTGCTTTTCTTTGTGCGTCTACTAGTTTTTCAATGCGTGGTTTTAAATCGAAAAACTGTTGTGTATTGTCACTATGCCCCACTGGTCCAGAAATAATCAAGGGTGTACGTGCATCATCAATCAGTACACTATCCACCTCATCTACCATTGCAAAATGATGTTTTCGCTGCACCATCTCATCGGGCGAGTGCACCATATTATCTCTTAAATAATCAAAACCAAATTCGTTGTTGGTACCATACGTTATATCAGCATTGTAAGCATTTCTGCGGGCATCGCTGTTGGGGTCGTGCTTATCAATACAATCTACACGAAGACCTAAAAATTCAAAAATTGGCCCGTTCCATTCACTATCTCTTTTAGCGAGGTAATCATTTACGGTAACTATATGAACACCTTCGCCGGCAAGCGCATTAAGGTAAGCAGGCAATGTACTCACCAAGGTTTTACCTTCACCAGTAGCCATTTCGGCAATTTTGCCTGAATGTAACACTGCACCACCGATAAGCTGTACGTCGTAGTGAACCATGTTCCAATTAACAAGTGTACCTGCTGCTAACCAGCTATTTTTATGAATTGCTTTATCACCCTCAATGATTACATTGGATTTTTTTTCTGCAAGTTCTCTGTCCAACTCTGTAGCAATAACTGTTATGCTTTCATTTTCTTTAAACCTACGGCTGGTTTCTTTTACTACGGCAAAAGTTTCCGGTAAAATTTGTAATAAAATTTCCTCAATTTTTTCATTACGCCCTTTTTGTAAAGCGTCTATTTCTTTGTAAATGGTATCTCTGCCTTCAATATCAGTAAGTGGAAGTGTTTCTGCACTGTTTTTTTTCTCTTGAATAAATGCATCTGTTGCTGCAAGAAATTCTTTAATCCGGTTTTTAAATTCAGCCGTTTTCGCACGTAATTCATCGTTACCTAAAGTTGAATACGAGGTGTAAAAAATCTTTGCCTTTTCAACATCAGGCATTATTTTTTTTACATCTTTTTCACTTTTACTGCCACCAAACATTTTAGAAATAATTCCAAGCATAAATATGTTTTATTGTAATAGTTATAATGATATTATTTTTTGCTTGTCAAATATGGTGCTTATAATAGCAATTAGTCAAAATGACAGCAACTTAACCCCTTGTAACCAAGGGGTGCAAATGTACAAATAAGTTTTTTTGAAACCCCAATGGTTTAAACATACTATAGGTTATGAATTATAACGCTTTTTCCTTACTTTTGCGCCCTTAAAACGAGATACTCATATAATACAAAAATTATAACATGAGCGGTGCATTAAAAGAGGTAAGAACGAGAATTAAAAGCGTACAGAGTACACAACAAATTACAAAAGCCATGAAAATGGTAAGTGCTGCAAAATTAAGACGTGCACAGGATGCCATTACCCAAATGCGTCCTTATGCCCAGAAATTGCAGGAAATGCTAGGCAATATTGTAAGCAGCGCAGATGGTGAATTGGGGATGGAACTTGCTGTTGAAAGATTTGCCGAAAAAGTATTAATTATTGTTGTAACAAGTGATCGTGGATTGTGTGGAGGTTACAACAGCAATCTTATAAAATTAACTAAATCAATAATACTAGATAAATATACTACACAGCAGGCAAGTGGACATGTAAGCATACTTCCTATCGGTAAAAAAGGATACGAACATTTTGCAAAGAATGGATACAAAGTAGTAGACGAATTCTGGAGTATTTTTACAGGCTTAAGTTTTGAAAAAGTACAGTCTGCCGCAAAATATGCCATGAATGCATTTGCAAATGGCGAATACGATAGAGTTGAACTTGTGTTCAGCGAATTTAAAAATGCTGCTACACAACAATATATAGCGGAGCAATTTTTACCAGTAAGAAAAACATCCGAAACTTCTTCTAAAGTAAATGCAGATTTTATTTTTGAACCAAGCAAGGAAGTGTTGATTGCAGAACTGATGCCTAAAATATTAAACACTCAATTATACAAAGCTGTATTAGATGGCAATGCAAGTGAGCATGGTGCTCGCATGACAGCAATGGATAAAGCAAGCGACAATGCAAGCGAGTTATTAAAATCATTAAAAATTAGTTATAACCGTGCAAGGCAAGCTGCTATTACTACAGAGCTTAGTGAAATTGTGAGTGGAGCCGCTGCTTTGAATGGGTAATTGGTTCGCAAGATGCAGTGGCAGATAGCATTTGCAATCTTACAAATCATGAAAAATTATTTTTTTATAAAATACTTTTCTATCAAAAAATATAAAATTTAAATTACGTATTTGCCAATTGCTCTTTGCACATTGGAATTTTTTATGGAGATTTCTCAAATTATACCACATATAGAAGCATTAATTTTTGCCAGCGATAAAGCATTGTCTGCCCAAGAAATTACGGAACTTATAAATACTGCTCTTGGTTTTATTGAAGACCGTGCAGATATGGACCAAGTAGTGGCTGCTATAAACGGGATAAAAGAAAAATACAATTCCGAATTCTATGCATTTGAATTAAAGCAGAGTGGCGGCGGATGGCAGTTTCTTACCAAGCCGGAATACCATAAAACAGTAGCACTTATTAATGGCGATAAATTTATTAAAAGATTATCTACCGCCTCGCTGGAAACACTTAGCATTATTGCTTACAAGCAACCTATTACAAAAAGCGAAATAGAAAGTATACGTGGCGTAAACTGCGATTATGCCGTACAGAAATTATTGGAAAAAGATCTAGTCATTATTAGTGGTAGAAATGAAAACGTTGTAGGTAAACCGCTCATTTATGCAACCTCTAAATCTTTTATGGATTATTTTGGCATAAACAGTGCTGATGAATTACCAAAAATTAATGAAGTATATTTAAACGAAATCGTAAAAGCAACCGAAGTAAGTAATATGGTACAGTTGGGGGAAGAAATAGTGCACGAGCATAATCTTACTGGTGGTGAAATGGGATCATTACACATTGTAGAAAATGAAGTACCTACACACATTCATGCGGAGGAAATTGAAATGATTATTGTGGAACAAGATGGAATTGTGATAAATGAAACGGTAGAAAATGAGACAGAAATAAAACAGGATAAACAGAAAGAAACCGACACCGAGGAAGCGTCTTAAAATATCAACGTACAAAGATTTTTACAGAAAGCATTTCTCAAAAGGAAATGCTTTTTTATTTATAATAATTTTAAACACTACTAACAATTTAATCAACAAAAAATGAATCAACAGCTCACACATAAATCTTTAAAAAGCCTTGCAGACCAGTACGGTTCGCCATTATATGTTTATTATGCAGACAGCATAAAGCAGCAATATGAAAAACTTACCCATGCTTTTCGTAACTGTAATGCAAAAATGTTTTATGCCTGTAAATCGCTTACAAATATAAATGTACTGCGTTATATGCATGGGCTTGGCGCATCGCTGGATTGTGTGAGCATAAACGAAGTAAAACTTGGTCTGATGGCCGGTTTTACAAAAGAAAATATTTTGTATACCCCTAATTGTGTGGACTTTGAAGAAATATTACAGGCAAAAGAATTAGGGGTAAATATTAACATAGATAACATATCGATATTAGAACAATTTGGCAATAAGTTTGGTAATTCTTATCCCATTTGCATTCGTTTAAATCCACACATTTTAGCAGGAGGAAATTATAAAATTTCAACGGGACATATAGACAGCAAATTTGGAATTTCAATACACCAGCTGCGCCATATAGAACGCATTGTAAAAGCCACCGGCTTGCATGTAGAAGGTATACATATGCATACAGGAAGTGAAATTAAAGACATCAATGTTTTTCTTGAAGGATTAGATGTTATGTTTAGCATGGCCACACATTTTCCTGAATTAAAATATATAGATCTTGGCAGTGGTTTTAAAGTGCCTTACCAACCCGGTGAAAAAGAAACAGACGTAAATTTATTAGGCGAGAAAGTAGCAGAAGCGTTTAAAGTTTTTGAAGCTGAAACAGGAAAAAATTTACAGGTTTGGTTTGAACCAGGTAAATACCTTGTGAGCCAAAGCGGTTATCTTATTGTGAAGGCAAACGTTATTAAACAAACAACTTCCGCAGTTTTTGTTGGTGTTGACAGTGGCTTTAACCACCTTATTCGTCCAATGATGTACGATGCCTATCACCATATAGAAAATGTAAGCAACAGCAATGGTACTCCCCGCATTTACACTATTGTAGGCAATATTTGCGAGACCGATACTTTTGCATGGGACCGTGCATTGCCCGAAGTTCGTGAAGGGGATTATTTAGCATTTTACAATGCAGGCGCTTATGGTTTCGAAATGTCGTCTAACTTTAACAGCCGCTTAAAACCCGCAGAAGTATTTATAGAAAATGGTGATGCAAGAATTATTCGCAGACGAGAAGTATTTGAAGATTTATTGAGAGGACAGGAAATTTAATATTTGTATAATTTTTTAAGCCTCGGAAATTTTTCCGAGGCTTTTTTATTAATTTTTTTTACGAATTTATTTCGACTTACATTCCTGATAATTATAATTTCAAATAAAGTCTTATGCAAGTACTTCAAAGTATTTCAAAACAGAATTTATGAATTGAGGGGAGAAAGGGTGATGCTCGATTTCGATTTATCCAATCTTTATGAAGTAGAAACACGGGTTTTAAACCAAGCAGTAAAAAGAAATATTGATCGGTTTCCAGAAGATTTTATATTTTAACTTAGTCAAAGTGAGCTTGAAAAAATAAAATTTGAATTACAAAATAATAATCAAATCTCATCACAAATTGTGATGACATACACTAATAAAAGGCCAAATTCAGCTTTACCTTATGCTTTTACAGAGCAAGGTGTAGCAATGCTAAGCGGTGTATTGCGTTCTCCAAAAGCCATTCAAATGAATATTGCCATCATGCGTGCTTTTGTAGACGTTAGAAAACTATTGCTAAAACAAATAGATATCAAAGAATAACTCAAAGAAATAAAAGAAAGACTTGGGGAACATGATACCCAGCTTAACCAAATTTATGATGCCATGGAAAATTTACTGGATGAAAAAGCAGCCCAAAGAAAATGGGAAGACAGGACAAGAATTGGGTTTTAACCAATTTGGATTAAAAACTCTTTTACTAAAAAATGATCCACAATCATTTTGCACATACTAAAATTGAGTAAAAAATTTAGGTATAATGGACAAGAAAATTTGATTGGTTTTTAGGGGCTGTTAACAAAAAATAAAATTCAACTATTATCCGGCTTCACTGCTATCCGCCTGCGCTCCATCATTTGATTTTCAATTTGGCAATACTACATAGATTAAAACAAAAATCATTTGCTCAGTAAAAAAGTAATCCAATCTTAAAAAAGAGATTTGTTAAAAGAGAAAGTCTTAATTTGAATTACTTTTACAACATATAAAAAACTTGGCGTGAGTAAAATATTAAACAGACCTGTAAGGGTATTGGTAGCAAAAGTTGGGTTAGACGGGCATGACCGTGGTGCAAAAGTTATAGCTACGGCGCTTAGAGATGCAGGTATGGAAGTAATTTACACCGGGCTGCGTCAAACTCCTGAAATGGTCGTGAATGCTGCATTGCAGGAAGATGTAGATGCCATTGGTGTAAGTATTTTAAGCGGTGCGCACATGACAGTTTTTCCAAAAATAATGGCACTGCTTAAAGAAAAAGGAATGAACGATGTATTACTTACCGGCGGTGGCATTATACCAGAAGATGATATGAAAGCACTAAACGAAATGGGTACAGGAAAACTATTTCCACCGGGCACAACATTCGGCGAAATATCAGATTACATTAAAAGCTGGGTTGCTGAGAACAGGGATTTTTAAAGCAGCCAATCCTATCCTCTCTGGAAAAGAGGAATACCTAGAAGAGCTACTGGAAGATTAATTATTAAATTATGGAACGGTTAATAAAAAAAATTAATTCTTTTGAGGAGCAGGAAAATTACTTTCTTCAATATTTTTATGAACTGTCTCCATCTGACAGACTCAAAGCTTTAGCGGCTTTGCAAAAAAAGAATAACAAAGATTTTTTAAAGCCATCTCCAAAAAAGATAACGATTAGAAAACATTTTGTTTATAATACACAATCTGACAATCGTTGATGAAAGAAAAAATGTTGAGAGGCTTCCTGATGGGCAGTAGTAGCTTATGCACTAATAAACTTTCAAGTATAATATTGCCTGCGTGCATAACTACTACAGACAGCAGGAACAGATGTTTAATTATTGTATGATCTTGAAAGCCCCAAATTAGATTTTAGAT
>JAYUZL010000074.1:0-2549 GCA_043751875.1 Ferruginibacter sp. | reverse complement strand
TTAATTGTATATTCTTTTGTTCGGCAGCAGTATTGTTGGCATTAATAGCATACTTAATTATTTCCTTTGCATCACTGGCTATAACAGTCAATTGTATTTTGCCACTGTCAACCTGCGATATATTCAGCAACTCGCCTGTTATTTTTAGCAGCCTGCCTGTATCATCTTTTATACCGTTCAGTAATAACTGCTGTTCTGTATTTAATTGGCCGGTTTGACTATTTTCAAGCAATTGCAAACTTAGCTGTATAGAAGCAATCGGAGTTTTTAATTCGTGCGATACTGTAGCAATAAAATTAGTTTTGGCTTCATTCAGTTCATGATAAGGTGTAACGTTGCGCAGCACAATTACCTGACCGATCACTTCTGCATTAGCCATTACATCAATAACATCTTTATTAAAAAAACTTTCTTTTTCATCTGCGTAAATTTTTAATTCTTTCTTTGTTTCTTCTTTTAGCAAAGTTCTCATCAGGTCGTTTTGTATGGCAATATCAGCAGCATATTTACCGATGATGTCACTTTCTTTAAGTCCTAATATTTTCTCCGATACAACATTTACAAATAAAATATGTTTCTTCTCGTCCAGTCCGATGATGCCATCTTTCATCTGGTTGATGATGGTTTCTATCCTGCTCTTTTCAAACTTTATTTTTGCCAGGTTACTATGTTCATATTCGTCTAATTTTTCAGCCATGCTGTTAAAGGCATTAGCCAGTTCACCAAACTCATCTTTCTGTTCAAGAAAAATGCGCTGCTTGTAATTTTTATTGGCAATTTCCCTGATGCCTTCAGATAGCCTTGTAACCGGGTTTGAAATTACAGCTGGAAAATTATAGATAAAGGTGATGCTTATTATAAGTAGCAAAGTAAAAATAATAGTGAGCCAATAGCGGGCTTCTGCTGCTGTCTTTTGTGCAATTTCATTTTTTCTGAATATGGCATCCTGGTTTAAATCGTTTATCAATTGCAAGGATTGGCGTAACTGCGGATAGTTGGAAGAGTCTGATGGAACAGCCTGTAATTCTGTGAAATTTTTTCGTAATTTTTCTGTACTTTCTTTTTCACCGGGTTCTGTAATATTGCCTTCCTGCTTTTTCAGGTTATCCTCAAATAATCTGAAGGCATCTTTTTTAGTTGGAATTTCTTCCAGTGCTTTCATCATATTATTACTATATACCAGCGATTCGTGGTTATTCTTTAATACCATTGAAGCATCATTGCTTAAACGATTGATAAAATAAAATCCGAGTATGCCAAATGCAAGTATTACAGCAAATAGAAAAGAGAGGCCAAGCGATAATTTTGTTTTTAGTTTCATGTTAGGATAAAATTACAATGTCGATATCTGATTCAGATAATTTATTTAATAGCTGATTAAATACTGGGGTGTGTAAAATAACATTGAACAAAGTAAGGTGTGGTTTGCCAATACAGATGGTAGTGATATTTTGGCTGGCACTGGTTTCCAGAATTCCCTTGGCAATATTTTTATTTTTGATTTTAATGATCTCTGCACCCAGTTCTGTAGCCAGTTTAAAATTGTTGATCAGGTGTCTTTGTGCTGCCAGTCCTATTTTATCGCCATTTTCTTTCGGTGTTTGTACGTACAGTACATACCATTTGCTATGGTAGTAAGCCGCAAGCCTGGCAGTTTTACGGATCACTTTTTTTGCTATCTCATAATTGCTGCTGATACAACATAAAAACCGTTCTGTTTTTAAATGCGAATTGCGGGGGAGTTCTGTTTCAATTTTTCTTTCTACCTGGCTGGCTACTTCTTTTAAAGCCAGTTCCCTCAACTGCAAAATGCGTTCGCTCTGAAAGAAATTTTTAAGAGACACTTCTATCTTATCCGGTGTATAAATTTTCCCTTCCTTAAGCCTGATGATCAGTTCGTCTGCTGTAAGATCAATATTTACTACTTCATCAGCTTGCCTTAAAACGCTGTCTGGTATTCTTTCTGCAACATTTACACCGGTTATTTCTTTAATATCGGCATGCAAACTTTCTATGTGCTGAATGTTTACTGCACTAATTACATTAATGCCTGCATCTAAAATCTCAATTACATCCTGCCAGCGTTTCTCATTTTTGCTGCCTTCAATATTACTGTGTGCCAGTTCATCTACTATCACTATTTCCGGATGTAAATTGATGACTGCCTGCACATCAAATTCTTCCAGTTCTTTACCCTTATAGAATAATTTTCTTCTTGGTATTACCGGTAACCCTTCCAGCAAATCATGGGTCTCTTTACGGTTATGGGTTTCAATGTACCCAATCTTAATATCCACACCATTTCGCAACAGGGTTTGTGCCTCTTGTAACATGCGATAGGTTTTACCCACGCCAGCACTCATGCCTACATAAATTTTAAACTTTCCCCGCCTGCTTTTGCGGATAAGGTTTAAAAAATGTTCGGCGTTTTTTTCTTGTTCGGGCATGGTTATTTTAATTTATCCAGCTCAATATTCAACTGTAAAATATTTATTTTTTCTGTACCAAATAGACCCAGTAATGGCTTTTGTGTTTGTTGTGTAACGAGG
>JAYUZL010000073.1:0-2621 GCA_043751875.1 Ferruginibacter sp. | reverse complement strand
ATTCCAAGGTTTATTTTAGTCCTAAATGCTAATTCAGGAGGAAACTATGGCTATGTGGGACTTGTAATGACAATTTCAGGAATTGCGCCGTTTTTATTTTTGAGCAAATTCGGACAAAAGCAAATAGGCATAATTAAGCCCAAAAACTATTCTTGGCTTGTCATAGCTTTTATAGCAGGACTTTCTGCAAGTATTTTACTTTACGTTTTGGGGCAGTTTTTTTATGGAAATTCTTATGAAAATTGGTACAATTATATTGGCAAAATTTATAAAATTCCTGTCGGAATAAATCCAAGTAATAAAGCAAATTTGTTTATTATTAATGCATTGATAGTAATGACTTTTAGCCCGATTGGAGAAGAGTTATTTTTTAGAGGTATTGTTCATTCCAGTTTTGCAAAATCATTTGGCGACAAAAAAGCATCTTTCGTTGACAGTTCTGCATTTGCTTTAACGCATATTGCACATTTTGGTTTAGTATTTATCAACAATCAATGGAAATTTCTTACGACACCAACCTTAATTTGGGTATTGAGTATGTTTAGTGTCAGTGTACTTTTTTTTATTTTTAAAAAACGAGTAAGCTCTATTTGGGGAGCAGTAGTTTGCCATTCGGCATTCAATTTGGGAATGGTATATTGCATATTTTACTTAATGTGAAAAATAAAAAAGCACACAACATCGGGTTTTGTACAAGTGCGGCAGCCGTAATAATAATCAACATTTTAAACACTATTTGCCCCGCTCGTATTGGATGTGTAAAAAACAAAGCTCTTTTATGTCTTAAAGATATAAACTGACTTTTTTTTTTTTACACATCCATTGCGAGCGGTGAATTTTTATCGCCGTTTAGCTAAAGATTTTGAAAAAAACAGTAGAATATTCCGTTGCTTTCATGCAATTAGAATTTGCTTCTATCATTTTGGCAAAATTTTAAAACTAAATTTCAAAACATACTCTGAACATAGGAAATAAAATTGTACATTTGTTTTTCAATCAGCAGTGGTTACGGGCGGACGTTTTTCAAATCCCTTGCCTGCAAAAAGCCCTGCCCGTAAGCGGAAACCCTTTGGGCGGAAGAATAACTCAAATAACAGTAATGAAAACCAAGACGAAAAATATTCTCATTCATTCCACACCTGAAAAAGTTTTTTCTTACATGGATAATATCGCCAACACCGGAATGCACATGACCAAAAGCTCTATGCCGATGATGGGAAGTAAATTAGAATTGAAACAACTTTCTGAAAATGCAACAGGGCTTAATTCTAAATTTCATTGGTATGGCAAAATGATGGGATTCAGAATGGACTTTACCGTAGTTGTTACAAAATGGGTTCAAGACAAAGAAAAAATTTGGGAAACAATTGGAGAAGCAAAAATGATTATTCTTGGCTGGTATCAAATGCGTCTTGTAATTTCTCCCGAAGCAGAAAACACAAAAGCAGAATTAAGTATTACTTATACAAAACCCAAAAATTTTTTTTTCAAATTCATTGCTTTCTTTATAGCACCATTTTATGCGAACTGGTGTTTGAACAATATGCTTCAGGACAGCAAAAAAATTCTTGAAGCAACATAAAAATATTAAATGATAAAATTAAAACCATATTCTGCCTCAATCCTCACAATTGGAGGATTGCTGCTTGCAGCAATGGGAATCTATTTTATTTTTTTGAGACCATCCTTATTGCCCGAAGATTTGCGATACATGAATATATCTTTATCGGCTGCTCAAAATAATATTTCAAATTTAACAGGTTGGCTCCAAAATGTTTTTTGGGTTATGGGAAGTTACATTTTTACAACAGGATTGCTTACAATGTATGTTGCCCAAACATCCTTTCGCACAAGAACACACGGAGCATTTGTCGTAATTTTAATTGCAGGAATTACATCAATTGGTTCTATGACAATTGTGAATTTTATCCTTCAGTCAGATTTCAAATGGGTTCTGTTAACGTTCACACTTCCGTGGATAATGTCATTGATTTTATATCACTTTTATAAATAATCTCCCAGCTTGAGGACATACTTAATCCAACAACTCAGGCACCATTTTTTTAGAAAATATCTCCTTTACCCCAAATGAATATTAACCAAAATACCGAAAAAAACATAATAGAAGCTCCTGCATATTTTAATTTTGTGCTTTTTTGATATGACATCAAAATTATTGCTCCAAAAAACATAATGAATGGACTAATCAACAAATTGGCAAATACTAAAATGTCAAGGATGGCAATTGGCAATTTGTCAAAAACTGATGAAATATGCAGAAATACATTCAAGATACAAAATATAACTGGAATTGCCCCACAAGCAATGAGAAATAATGCAAATTTGTCTTTTGTTTTCATAAAAAGTTTTTTGAAATTGGTGTAAATACCGGGCTGGGGCTCATTTAAATACTCTTTTTTTTCCACTCTTCACACCTTTTCCTAATTTTTAAACAACGCTCTTTTATGTCTTCAGACATAAACCAACTTTTTTATTCTTTTGTTTTTTACACATCTGTTGCGAGTTGGGATATGCCATCGAACGCGCTAACGTTTGGATGGATGCTTTCGAGGTACTTCTTGTCAGATTTGAAGTTTCTGTCAGAAATTGGATGGCTTTGC
>JAYUZL010000072.1:0-2509 GCA_043751875.1 Ferruginibacter sp. | reverse complement strand
GCACCCATACTTAATAGATTTGCATTCATCCCTTTTATACGCATACATATAAACGCAAACAACAACGAAAGTGGAATGATGATGCTTACGGTAACAGTTGTTCGCCAATCTGCCATAAACAACAGTACAATAAGTGTAACCAATACTATACCTTCTATCAAATTATGAATAACTGTTTCTGTTGCATAATCCATTAAGGTAGTTCTGTCATAAAATGGTACAATCTTTACATCTTTTGGTAAAATTTCTTTATTTAATTCTGTTATCTTTTCATGTAATTTTTCTAAAACCTGTGTAGGATTTTCTCCCTTGCGCATTACCACTATGCCTTCTATTTGATTTGGTTTTTCGTCTTTGGCTACAGTACCCATCTGTGGTTTGCTGGCTTCTACAACATTAGCTACATTACCTACCAAGAGCGGTACGCCGTTATTAAGGTTAATAAGAATATTTTTTATTTCATTGATATCGTTCAACACCCCAATACCTCTTACTACATAAGCTTGCCCATTTTTTTTGATAACATCTCCACCTACATTCAGATTGCTTTTTTGCACAGCACTATAAACGTCTAAAGGTGATAAATTATATTTTACAAGCAAATCCGGATTTACACTTATTTCAAAAACTTTCTCTTCCCCACCAAAACTATTTACATCTGCTATGCCTGGTACGCTTTTAAATTGCTTGTCTAACACCCAATCTTGAATGGTGGTTAACTGCCTTATACTTGAAATTTTACTTTCGAGCGTATATCTGAATATTTCTCCGGTAGGGCCATAAGGGGGTTGTACATCAGGTTTAATACCATCGGGTAAATCTGCGCCAATTATCCTGCTCATTACTTGCTGCCTTGCAAAAGCATCGTCTACATCGTCATCAAAAATTATTGTAATAAACGATAATCCAAATGATGAGTTAGTCCTTAAGTTAGCTTTCTTTTGTACCGAATTTAAAACTGTTTCAAGCGGGATCGTTACGAATTTTTCTATTTCTTCTGCACTTCTACCCGGCCATTGGGTTATTATTATAATCTGTGTATTGGTAACATCAGGAAAAGTTTCGATTGGCGTATTTTTATAAGCAAATATTCCAATAACAGCAATTACAGCCGTTAGGAAAAAAACCATATAACGGTGGCGAAGCGAAAAATGAATTATATTTTTAATGAACTTGTTCATGAATATTTTTTGAGTACTGTAGGAGAGTGTTGAACTATTTTTCTGTCAATGCCTTAAATAATAAAAGTTGATTGCCTGCCATTACTTTATCACCTTGCTTTAGGCCAGATTTTATGAAAGTTTTTTCGCCAACCGTTTTTAAAATTTCCACTTCCTGTACTTTTAAATCGCATTTATTTTTATAAATAATTACATAATCTTTTCCATTTTCTGATGTTATTGCTTTTGATGATATGGCTAAATTATCTTTTCCCTCCTTATTTGTGATGATAATATTGGCAAACATTTCGGGCTTTAGCATGCCATCAGTATTAGGAAGTTTCACACGTAGTTTCATCACCTTGGTAACAGGGTCAAGTATATTACTTATATCGCTTACTACGCCGGTAAAAACTTTATCGGGGTATGCAAGTGTAGTTACTTGCGCGGCATATCCTTGTTTTACTTTTGCAATGTCAGTTTCATACACATTGGCTACAACCCACACATCGCTAACGTCTCCCACCGTAAATAAATTATCATTTGCATCCGCTCTTATAAATCCGCCTTGGTTTATTTTTTTTTCTACTACATAACCGCGGATAGGGGCAGTTATATTATAGGTTCCGTTAGATGTGGTATGCCCACCGCCGTTTATGGCGATTTGATTTCTTAATTTGGTAACCAATGTTGCAGTTTTATGATAATTTTCTTGCGCTTCTATCATTTCTCTTTCGCTGGCTATTCCGTTTTTATACAACGATTGCTGGTTTTCCATTTGCTTTTTTGCAATAGCCATATCGTTTCCCGCAGTAGATAAATCGCTGTAATTACCAGATACGTCCGCACTTTTTATCACTGCAAGTATTTGTCCTTTGCTTACTCTATCGCCTACTGAAACATTTACCCGCAAAACCTGACCACTACTAAATGGATAGACCTTAGAAACCTTTTTATCATCAAAACTAACAGTACCACTGAGTTTAAGCTCGCTGGCAACATTTCTAATTACTGCAGAGTCTATAGTAATTATTTTTGCCATAGAATCTGAAACACAAACTCTTTCATCTACCGGCTGTTCTGCTTTTTTTTCTTTACAACTAAAAAAAGTTGTTGTTATTAATATTATCCCTAAATATTTCTTCAAAATTTTCATTATTTTATATTGTTGTAGTTTCTAGTTAATTATTGCAGTTGCTATAAAAGAGTAATCCTTTCAGTAACTAAATGTGCTATTATGTATTTTGACATTATTGTATATTTAAAATTTCGCCGTTGGTGGCGTAATTAATATCTTCTATAGATTTTACAAGATTATTGTGCTGTTCTACCAACTTCAGTTTGGTATC
>JAYUZL010000071.1:0-4887 GCA_043751875.1 Ferruginibacter sp. | reverse complement strand
TTCCATAATTTCTCTTATGGCAAACAAAGCAGCATCTACCATCAACACTTTTTCTTTACCTTTCGGTGCACGCTCGCCTTTTTCTTCGGTAACAGTTGTAGGAGCAAAAACATAATTAGTTACTGATGAGGCAAGTGGCTCAGGAGAAGCTACTGCTTTATCAAATTCTGATTTTATAAATTCAGCCGCCTCCTTTTCTATATCGTTGAGATGGTTTTCTTCAACGCCTTGTTGTAACAAGATATTTCTAAGATTATCGTAAGGGTCATCTTTACAGTGCTTGCGAAGATCATCTTCCGTTCGGTAAAAATCTTTTCGCACGCCACTTGTATGATGCCCGAGCAATGGTACTCTTGCATGTACAAGATATGGCGTTGAATTATTTCTTACCTCATCTATTACACTTTGCATGGCATTAAAACTTTCTTCAAAATTGTAGCCGTCAATCGTTATTCTTTTTATGCCTTTAAAGCCTTCAATAAATTCGTAGGCATTGCAGGTGCGGGCTTCTGCTGCCGTCACGCTGATGCCCCACTCATTATCCTGCACCAAAAATATTATTGGTAACTGGTGCAATGCAGCAAATTGAAATGCTTCACTTACTTCACCTTCTGTTACGGATGCATCGCCTAAAGAGCAGATTACAATTGGGTTTGAGTATTGAGTATCGAGTATTGGGTATTGAGATTGTGAACCATTATATGGTGTAGACGGTAAAGATTTATCGGAGTCTAAAGTCCCTCCTTTGGAGAGATTTATGGAGGCTAAATACTTCAACCCTTGCGCTATTCCGGTTGTAGGTATTGCCTGCATACCCGTTGCACTGCTCTGGTGTATGATGGTTGGCTTATCATCGCCTCTGTAATTCGGGTGATTGTAATAAGATCGTCCGCCCGTGAAAATATCTTCGCCTTTTGCCAGTAATTGTAACATTAAAGTGTAGGGCGAAAATCCCATTCCAAGCATCATACTTTCATCTCTGTAATATGGACTCACATAATCGCAGGGTAATAAATTATATGCGGAGGCTAATTGAATAGCTTCGTGCCCACGACTCGTGCTATGTACGTATTTACAAATGCTGCGGTTGGCTTCGTAGATTACTGCCATAGCCTTTGCCTGACAAATATGTGTAAATGCGTTTATTAAAATATTCTGATCCAAAAGAGAATATGGTTGTGGTGAAATTCGTTTTGTACTTTGCAAATTTAAGTTGCAGCGAGTGTAAAAATTTTTTTTTCTATGAGGTGACAGAATTGTTTTTTATTATCTGTTTAGAATTAATTTTAGTTAGGTATTTTTATTAAAAATCATAATGAATTATGGATATTATAAATTGTGTGCGGGAAGATGTTGATGAAATTTTTAGCATGTATGCTGCCGCTACAAATTATCAGAAGGAAAGATATAAACTTCACTGGCCGGAGTTTGACAGGGGAATGATAGAGGATGAGATTTTGGAAAACAGACAATGGAAATTAATTATAGAGAATAAGATTGCCTGTATTTGGGCGACTACATTTACCGATCCTTTAATTTGGGAAGAAAGAAATATTGACCCATCGGTTTATATACATAGAATAGCTACCAACAGTGATTTTAGAGGTAGAAATTTTGTAATGGATATTGTAAAATGGTCGAAAGCCCATGCTGTTTTAAATGATAAACAATTTATAAGATTAGATACTGTTGGTTTAAATGAAAAGTTGATTGCGCATTATGAAAAATGTGGCTTCACTTTTTTGCATTTGACGAAACTTAAAAATACTGTGGGCTTGCCTGCACATTACCACAATGCTGATATAAGTTTATTTGAATTAGAAGTTTAATTAACAAACTATCCGTTTAGATATAAGCTGAAAAAAGTTCTTATGCTGAGAATAGCCCTGATGGAAGCGGCACCGCATCCGCCGGAGGCGGAGAAGGTACAGCGAACAGCAGGATACAAATGATCAGCAATGTTTTAAAGCTGATGCTCCTAATCATTTTTTATAGCAAGAACAATATTATACGTCCACAAATTTTTCTTCAAAGCTTTGTATTGAAGATAGGCAGTATCAATATTTTTTTTGCCGTAAACAGTTGGTTTTGGATTAAAAAGTTTATAAATAAACCCTCCGACAACACCGGGGAAATATGCACGGTACAATCTTTTAGCAGATGGAATTATTTTGGTTGTAGCATCTTCAATTTTTATATTGAAAAAACCTGCATTTTTTAATTGTTCATTAAATTTTTCGATGGTTGCAAAATCATCAATAGCCCAACCATTTGCCCATTGTATAATAAGTGAAGCATCAGTTCCTGCAAGATTTTCTTTTTTAAAAAAGTCTGCTAAAATCAGCCTACCTCCTTTTTTTAATAATCGATAAGCTTCGTTTATGAATTTACTTTTATCGTTTGCATGGCATACACTTTCTATTGCCCATATAATATCAAAACTTTCTGTTTCATAATTTGTAGCGGTAAAATCCTGCTGTTCAAATATGGCGATAGGTTGTAGGCTTTCGCTTTTTGAAAGGTCGTTTGCAGTTTGAACCTGCCGGGCGCTTAGGCTTATGCCTGTTACGTTACAACCAATATTTTTTGCCAGCCATAACGTTGAACCGCCTATACCGCAACCGGCATCAAGTACTTTATCTTTTTTTTTAATAGCTGCTTTTGCAGCAAGAATTTTATTGATGTTGAGTAATGCTTCGTGAAAATTTTTTGTGGTGCTATCCCAATATCCATAATGTAAAGAACGACTGCGCTTAAGATTCCAAACACGTTTATAATGGGTTTGGCTAAGGTCGTAGTATTGTTCTATCTCTTTATTGGAATACATTGTTGGATAAGTTAAACACAAAGTTCGCAATTGGTTTTCACGTAGAACAATAAGAAGATTAATAAGCTATGAAAAAAAATAGTTTTGAAAGGGATAAAAAGGACTAAATGCAAAGGAACAAAAAGCAAAGAAGGAGAACAAGGGGTAGAAAAAAGGGCACTTCATTTTAGTTAATTGCCCAAGTAACTATTTCTTCTTTGTAAAGCTTGTGTTTTTCCTTTGTGTTCCTTGCCTGCCGGCAGGTTTGTGGTTTAAACCTTGTTCAGACATTACTTCATTGTAAAACCTTCTAAAAACTTTGTTGTAAAATTCCCACTTCTAAAATCTTCGTTTTGCATCAGCTGTAAATGAAAAGGAATTGTTGTTTTTACGCCTTCTATTATATATTCACTCAATGCTCTGTACATGGTGTTGATGGCTTCTTCACGTGTACGTGCAACAGTAATTAATTTAGCAATCATACTATCATAATATGGTGGAATTACATAGCCTGCATACACATGGCTATCAACTCTAACACCATGCCCACCGGGTTGGTGAAGAACAGTAATTTTTCCTGGCGATGGACGAAAATCATTGTAAGGATCTTCAGCATTTATTCTACATTCAATGGCGTGCATTTGTGGGTAATAATTTTTACCACTCACTTTATCTCCTGCGGCTATTTTTATCTGTTCTTTAATGAGATCAAAATTTATAACTTCTTCTGTTACGCAATGTTCCACCTGTATTCTTGTATTCATTTCCATGAAATAAAAATTGCGGTGCTTATCTACCAAAAATTCAATTGTACCTACGCCTTCATAATTGATGGACTGTGCTGCTTTAATGGCTGCATCGCCCATGCGTTCACGTAATTCATCCGTCATAAAAGGCGATGGTGATTCCTCTACCAATTTTTGGTGACGACGTTGTATAGAGCAATCTCTTTCGCTTAAGTGGCAAACATTTCCATATTGATCTCCCGCAACCTGTATTTCTATATGACGAGGTTCTTCTACATATTTCTCCATGTATAAACCATCGTTTTTAAAAGATGCCGCAGCTTCAGTTTTGGCATTATCAAAATTCTTTTCAATATCCTCTTCTTTCCAAACTACCCTCATACCTTTACCTCCCCCACCGGCAGTCGCTTTCATTATAATAGGATAACCAATTTCTTTTGCTGCCCATTTTGCATGCTCAATGCTATCTAGTAATCCTTCCACACCAGGTACAACTGGAACTCCTGCCAGTATCATTGTAGCTTTAGCCGTTATTTTATCGCCCATAGCATTAATCATATCCGGCGTGGGGCCAATAAACTTAATACCATGATCTCCACAAATTTTTGCAAACTTTGCATTTTCTGCTAAGAATCCGTAGCCGGGATGAATGGCATCTGCATTAGTAATTTCTGCCGCAGCCATTATGTGTGCTACATTTAGATAACTATCTGCACTTGCGGGTTTACCAATACATACTGCCTCATCAGCAAATTTAACATGAAGGCTGTCTTTGTCGGCGGTAGAATAAACTGCAACTGTTTTAATACCCATTTCTCTGCAGGTACGAATAACTCTGAGGGCAATTTCGCCACGGTTGGCTATTAGGATTTTTTTAAACATTTTTTACTTTTTATAGTCAGATAATTAGCAAACTTGCTGATTATCTGAATTATTAACCCAGTAATATTATTTTGGAATTGGAAGCATTGATTAGAATGATAGAAGAAACACTATTAGATAATAATCTGAATGTTATAATCTGGTAAAATTATTTCCATGTTTGTTTATGAAGGATCAACAAGGAACAAAGGTTGGTCATACTCCACAGGACTTGCATCTTCCACCAATACTTTTACGATCTTTCCTTTTACCTCACTCTCTATTTCATTAAAAAGCTTCATTGCTTCTATAATACAAACAATTTTACCTGATGTTACCTCATCACCAACGTTCACGAACAATGGTTTATCCGGCGATGATGAGCGATAGAAAGTTCCGATCATTGGGCTTTTAATGGTAATGAAATTATCTGCTTTTGGTGTTTCAACCGGTGCAGCGGCTACTTGTGTCGGT
>JAYUZL010000070.1:0-35402 GCA_043751875.1 Ferruginibacter sp. | reverse complement strand
TTAAATGTTTTGCTTCTATGGAATTTACAGCAGGTTTTGGATCTTGAGAAATGGAAGAAAGCAAATGACAGCAATGTAGCATCCTGGTTTGATATACTTGCCAATTTTGAAGTAATTAACAGCTATAGTACACTTCATTTTAATAACCCTACATGGTGCTTCCCTTCAATAAATGAAACCCATTTTAGTATTCAGGCAAATGGAATGGGCCATCCGTTAATAAATGAAAAGAAACGGGTGAATAATTTTATAAATATTACAGGTGCAGGTGAAGTAATGTTGGTGACGGGAAGTAATATGGCAGGGAAAAGCACGTATCTGCGCAGCATTGGTATAAACACAATTCTTACCATGGCAGGAGCAGTGGTTTGTGCTGAAACATTTGAAATATCTGCTGTACAATTAATAAGCAGCATGCGTATTGCTGATAATTTAGAAGAAAGTACGAGTACTTTTTATGCTGAGTTAAAAAAATTAAAAACAGTAATTGAAAAAATAAACAAAGGAGAAAAAGTTTTTATTTTACTGGATGAAATTCTGCGGGGTACAAATTCACTTGACCGTCACACCGGCTCTGAAGCGCTAATAAGACAGCTTATTAAACAAAAAGCTGCTGCTATACTTGCTACACATGATGTTGAACTTGCCGGGTTAGAAAATGAGTTTCCCGGCAACATTTTAAATTATCATTTTGATGCACAGGTAAACGGCGAAGAACTTTTTTTTGACTACAAATTAAAAAAGGGTGTCTGTACAAATATGAACGCAAGTCTGCTGATGAAAAAAATTGGATTGGAAATGTAATAGTAAACTCAAGTAAAAGAATTTACAATGTCTAAATCAATTTTAGCTGAAAAGAAAAATACAGTTTAGCACTGTAAACTTTACACTGATTCCTAATATTGAAATTTTAGCTTACCTATTCCTCCCTTCAAGCATAGGCACGAAACTAAAATTTTCAAATATTTCTTCGCTCCATGTTCCATCTGCTTTTTTTGTGAGCCTAAGCATTCGCTGAATTGCTCCTGAATCTACGGGGATAATCATATACCCTCCTGCTTTTAACTGCTGCATCAATTTAGGAGGAATAAAGGGAGCAGCAGCAGTGATAATTATTTTATCGAAAGGCGCAAAGGTTGGAAGCCCTTCAAAGCCATCTCCATAAAAAAACTTGAGATTGCTGTATTTATTTTTAAAAATGTATTGCTTTGTTTTATCAAAAAGATTTTTCTGACGTTCAATTGTAAATATTTTTGCACCGAGTTCTGCCAATACAGTTGCCTGATAAATACTCCCTGTACCAATTTCGAGCACCTTATCATTTTTTTTTATCTGCAATAATTGCGTCTGGTAGGCTACTGTGTAAGGCTGCGATATTGTTTGTCCGTCTGAAATAGGGAAGGCCCGGTCCTCGTATGCAATATTATCGAGCGCACTATCCATAAAAAAATGCCTTGGTATATTATTCATTGCATTTAATACCAGTTCATCTGATATTCCTTTTTCTCTTAAAACATCCAATAATTTTTTTCGCAGGCCTTTGTGGCGGTAGGTATCTTCGTTGTTTTGCATGGTAATGATGCAATATAAAAAAAGCCGAACAATGTCCGGCTTCTTTTATTTAATAAAATTATTTATTTGTAATAAGCTGAAGGTTATTAAAAAGAATTACAGCTTCCTATATTTTTATGTTGTGCATTTTTATAAAATGGTAAGGATAAATAATAGCTTTTTTTTCATAATTGTTCTGTATTCTAAAATTGCAGTTAAAAGATCTTATAATCCCATATCTTTTATGATTGCTTTAATTTTATCATCAAGTCTTTTCTCTGTGTCATGAAATTTTGCTGCACTCACTAATGGTTCGTTTACACTAAAATAAAATTTTATTTTTGGCTCTGTTCCGCTTGGCCTTGCAGATATTTTTGTGCCGTCTGCCAGTTCAAACTGAAGTACATTACTTTTTGGCAAATCAATTTTCCATTCCTTTCCCGTTTGTAAATTTTTACCTGTTTGCAATTCATAATCAAGTAAAGTTTGCACAGCAGTACCGCAAATATTTAAAGGTGGGTTTTTTCTATAGCCTTCCATCATTGCTGCAATTTCAGCAGCACCATTCATGCCTTTTTTTGTAATACTGATAAGATTTTCTTTATAAAAACCATAATCGACATAGAGGTCAATTAATTTTTCAAACAAGCTTCGACCCTTATTTTTTTCATAGGCTGCCATTTCGCAAATTAGTGCCACTGCACTCACTGCATCTTTATCTCTTATTTTATCTCCTATCATTAAACCAAAACTTTCTTCACCACCAATTATATAATTTTCTTTTCCTTCTTTTTCTTTTATGAGAGATGCAATCCATTTAAAACCTGTGAGTACATTGTAGCAGGCAACACCGTTTCTGTCCGCTATTTTATCAATCATATCTGTAGTAACAATTGTTTTAATTACCATATCATTTGGCGCTGCAATTCCTTTTGCTTTTCTGGCTTCTATCATATAATTAAAAGCAAGCAATGCAGTCTGGTTTCCATTCATCAATATCCACTCACCCTTATCATTTTTTACCCCAATGCCAACTCTATCTGAATCAGGATCTGTTCCCAGTAAAATATCAGCATCTATTTCATTTGCTTGTGCAAGCCCCATGCTCATGGTTTCTTTTTCTTCCGGGTTGGGGTAAGCAACTGTAGGAAAATTACCATCCGGAGTAGCCTGTTCTTTTACAATATGCACGTTTGTAAAACCATACAATTTTAAAACATCGGGCACCAACATGATTCCTGTACCGTGTATCGGCGTATATACAATTTTAAGATCATGTTGTTTTGCACATACTTCAGGATAAATACTTAATCCCTTTACCATTTCCAGGTATAACTTGTCCGTTTCTTTACCAATGCTGATGATATTTTGCTCTCCCCCGCTCCACTTCACATCATCTACACCTGCTATTTTTTCAACTTCTTTTATTACATTTTCATCATGCGGCGTAACCATTTGTGCTCCATCATCCCAATAGGCTTTGTAACCATTGTATTCTTTGGGATTGTGACTTGCCGTGCACACAACACCGCCTTTACAATGATAATGGCGTATGGCAAAACTTAATTCAGGTGTTGGTCGTAAACTTTCAAACAGATATACTTTTATGCCATTTGCAGCAAATACATTTGCAGTTATTTCAGCGAAAGTTCTGCTGTTGTTTCTGCAATCATGGGCTACTGCAACACTCACATCTTTCCCAAAACATTTTTTTAAATAGTTTGCATAGCCCTGCGTAGCCATTCCTATGGTATACTTATTTATTCTGTTGGTGCCAATTCCCATTATTCCACGAAGGCCGCCAGTCCCAAATTCTAGATTTTGGTAAAACGCATCCTCCAAACCATCAGGATCATTTTTTTGTAATGCTAAAATTCCATTTTTCGTTTCTTCATCGTAATTGCCCGTAAGCCATTTTTGTACATTTTGCTCTATTATTTTTTCCATATTTTTTGTTTAAACATCTTCACAAATATTATAATCGTAAGTTATAAAATCAGAACTATTATTTTTGTTTTTTTCTAAGGGATTTTTATTATTCGTCCAATTTTGTTGATGAAGCATGCATATACTTTGAAATTTTTATCTAATATTTTTTTCATTTTTGCAATCATTCCAAATAGTATTGCACAAGTGGGAGCAGATTCATTAACACCTCAACCGCTCAATTCTCAGATAACTCTTACAGGCAAATTGACCAGCATTATGGCTAGGCCGAATATACCCAAGGAATATCCCTTCAACAAAAAAAGGGTAAAGGGTGTAGTAGTTGCAAATGTTATGCTCTATAGCGGTGGAATGGTAGGGCTTTACTGTACCTGGTACAAAGATTATCCGCAAAGTAAATTTCACTTTTTTAATGATAATGCAGAATGGTTACAGATTGATAAAATAGGGCATGCGTACAGTGCATACGCAGAAAGTAAAGCAAGTATGGAACTGTGGCGGTGGACCGGCATTTCCAGAAACAAAAGAATTTTAATTGGCGGTTTTAGTGGTGCAGCTTACCAGACAGTAATTGAAACGCTTGATGGCTTTAGTTCTGAATGGGGATGGAGCTGGGGAGATTTTGCTGCAAATGTGGCGGGCAGTAGTTTACTTGTTGCCCAAGAATTTGCCTGGGATGAACAGCGTATACAGTTAAAATTCTCTTTTCACAAAAAACGCTATGCTGATGAATCTTTAAATGAAAGAAGTAATAAAATTTTTGCAGGCAGCGAGCCTGAACGTTTTTTAAAAGATTACAATGGTCAAACATACTGGTTAAGCACAACACTCAAACCATTTTTTCCACATAGCAAGATACCTGAATGGCTTCAGTTATCTGTTGGAACAGGCGCTGAAGGCCTATTTGGCGCAAGAGATAATTTTGGAAGAGATAAACTTGGAAATATAAATTTTTCGAGGCCGGATGTGGATAGATACAGACAATGGTACTTTGCACCGGATATCGATTTATCTAAAATAAAAACAAAAAAGAAAGGAATAAAGCTTGTTCTAAATATTTTAAATATTTTTAAGTTCCCGACCCCTTCACTGGAATATTCAAAAAAAGGAATAAAATTTAATTTTCTGCATTTTTAATATCTTCTATTTCCTCTTTTGAAAAACCCTTTCTTCTAGCTGCCCTATCAAAATCTTCTTGACCAGCAGGAGACATCTCGGTTTTTATATTTGAAATATCCTGAATAGTTATTTCATCATTTTCATCAGCTAAATGCTTTTGTACTTTAGCATCTGTGACTTCATCTTTAAAAATTTGGTGAGTGTATTTAGAACTATTATTTTTAATGTCTTCCTTTTGCATAACACGTTTTGCGTTATTACTCAAATTTTTTGCCATAAAATAAAATTCATTATAAGATTATACACTTATAATAAAATTATCACGGTTAGGTTGGTTTTGAGAAGCAGTTACATTTAATAAAAGGACTTTGTCTAGTAAAAGTTTCAACTTTTCATAATTATCAGGTTTACACATATAATAAGACGCACCCTTCATGTACACCTGGTTAATAGTTTCTTTTTGACTAGAAGTTGAAAATATTATTACGGGAATATTTTTAAGATTATTATCTTTTTTAATTTCTTCCAAACATTCAATGCCATTTTTTAATGGCATGTTTAAGTCTAAAAAAATTAAATTGGGTTGATTTGATCTTTTCTGCTCAAGACATTTCATTAAATGCTCGCCATTATTCAACATCGTAATTTTTACATTCTCTCTTACTTCCATTAAAGCTTCTTCAAAAAGAAATCTGTCATCTGCATCATCGTCAGCCAAATAGACAGATAAACCATTGGGTAGATTTTTTGCCATAATTAAAATTAAATTAAATAATCAACACATGAGGATACTTTTCCCCATTTTGAGTTAATTTAAAACGGTAATTGATTTTTTTTAGTTTACAAACTCAGGATATGGGCGCCCGATATTTCTCCGGCGGCAGATACACTTACTACAATATTTTCTTGCTTCGTTGTAGATACAGACAGACCAACATAATTTAAAGCAATTGGAAAAGTTTTGTGGGTTCTTTCAACGAGCGCAAGGGTTTGTATTTGGCCGGGATATTTTAAAAGTAACGGTCTTAGAGAATACAACATTGTTTTCCCGCTGTTCGCTACATCATCTATTAATAAAATCAATTTATTTTCAAGTGATACATCTTCACTTAAAATTACTTCACCAGGATGCTTTTTGTTAATTGTTAATGCAACTGTATTGAGTTTTCCTGAGAAAAAAGGTTGCAGGTATTCTTCTATTTTTTTTGCAATAAAAATTCCATTTTCTTTTATGCCTATAATTATAATTTCATCTACACCTCCGTTACGTTCGGCAATTTCAAGAGCCATTCGGCGAAGTTTTTTATCAGCAGATGGAGCATTTAATACCATAATACAACTAATTCTTTATTTAATGAAAGTACAAAATACCATTGTCAATAAGAGAAAAATTTTCTTTTTGTGAACTAATCACACTGCAATAAAAAGTATTTGGTTTAACTTTACTACACATAAATAAACATATGCATTACATTCCTCAAATAATATTTTTTACACTACTGGCATTTTCAGTTTGGTTATTTACAAAGAACATTGTTAGGATAAGAAAAAATATTTTTCTTGGCAAAGCCGAAGATGTTAGCGACAATAAACCAATAAGATGGAGAAATTTATTGCTTCTTGCATTAGGACAAAAAAAAATGTTTAAAAATAAAACTGTTGCCGTCATGCATTTTATTATTTATGCAGGTTTTATTATTATAAATATTGAAGTCCTGGAAATTTTACTTGATGGCATTTTTGGTACACACAGATTGTTTTTGGGTACCCTTGGCAGCCTCTATACAATAGCCATAAATTTCTTTGAGATTTTGGCATTTGGCGTTTTAGCCGTATGCGTAGTTTTTTTAGCTAGAAGAAATATAATCAAACTAAAACGCTTTGTGAGCAATGATTTAAATGGTTGGCCACGTACAGATGCGAACCTAATTTTAATTGTCGAAATCATTTTGATGTCTTTGTTTCTTTTAATGAATGCCACTGACAGGGCATTACAGTTAAAAGGAAGCGAACATTACAGAGAAACAGGAAGTTTTATTATTTCCGGTTTTATTGCGCCACTATTTAATAATTTTTCGCCCTCTTCCCTTATTGCAATTGAACGAACTAGCTGGTGGTTTCACATTGCCGGTATTCTTGCATTCCTTAATTACTTGCCATACAGCAAACACCTGCACATTGCATTGGCTTTCCCAAATTCCTATTATGGAAAATTGGAGCCCTTGGGCGAAATGGATAATATGGTCAGCGTACAAAATGAAGTAAAATATATGATGCAGCCGGAGCTTGCACCTACAGAAACTGCTGCTTCTATGAGGTTTGGTGCGAAAGATATTTTTGATTTAAAGTGGACAAACTTAATGGGTGCATATTCATGCACAGAGTGTGGACGATGCTCATCTGCATGCCCAGCAAATATGACCGGTAAACTTTTAAGTCCCAGAAAAATAATGATGGATACGAGAGATCGATTACAGGAAGTCGGTAAAAATATTAAAAAAAACGGATCTTTTATAGATGACGGAAAAACCTTGTTAAACGATTATATTACAGTGGAAGAATTGCGCGCATGTACAACCTGTAACGCCTGTGTAGAAGCTTGTCCTGTAAGTATTAATCCACTTGAAATAATTGCTGAATTAAGAAGAAGCCTGATAATGGAAGACAGCAATGCGCCACAGGAATGGAATGGAATGTTTACCAATATTGAAACCAATTATGCTCCATGGAAATTGAGTCCGGATGAAAGAGATAAATGGGCGGTAGAAATGGAAAATTAAAATTTGAAATATTTTATGAAACACCCTGTTTTTCAGTTAGAAGGTTAATATCTTTCTCAATTACTTCCTCCATATTCTGAGTGATAGATTTGTTCCTTAAATTTTTTATAAGTTGTATGATAGCGGTGATGGCGAAAATACTCCCAATAACCCAGTTTAGATATTGCTGGCTGTTGGCAATTCTTTCCACCAGCCACTTACCACCAAAAATAAAAACACAGTTGCCTGCAAGCGCACCCAGACCAATACCAACGATATATATGTTATAGTAACTTTTTACCGGCTTCAATATTTTTTTTGTAAAAAGAACAGTGCTCCACCCAAACCAAAAAATTACTACAATTGGATTAACGGCACAACCAAATGCACCTAGCAAAAACCTGCTGATATGTATATTTTCATAAGGATTTACATTTATATTTTGTGGGCCACCGCTGGTTTTAATTGCTGCGTAAAAACTGCCAAAAGCCAGGAGTACTATAATACCAAAAGTAACCCATTGCATTATTTTCATTAACCGTTGTTGCCTCTGTAACCAATTTATTCCTATCAGTGAAATTCTTACATACAACATTTCTACCAGCAGTGAGCCGAAAGAAAAATACAAAGCATTTTTTACGCCTTCATAAATACCTATCTGCATTGCAGCAACATTGAGTGTACCCAATGGCAACGATCCAAGAAAACTGATCATCAAACCCCAAGAAAAAATTTTTACCAGTTTTACCAATGATTATTTTTTGAGTAGAATATTAAAATTTTATGTCATAATTACTATTATTATTGTGCTTTTGCAAATGCATTCAATGTGATCTTTATTTTATTTGCAAGGCTAAAGCTTTCTTTTCCAACCCCAAAATCAATCCTGTTAATTTCGAAAGAACCAACAAATAATGCACCTCCCGTTTTGCCTTCTGCAGTAAAAGGAAAACTGATAGGTTTTGTAATATTTTTTATTGTGAGATTACCTTTAAATATAAAGTGCTTTAGGTCTGCGCCGGGCTCTATTTTAGTACTTACCAAATGTATAAGCGGATAGTTTGCGACATCAAAATATTCTTCTTTTCTTAAATGCTCATCTCTTTTACCATTATCGGTATCAATCGTTTTTACAGCTACGGTAACATCAAAAAAACATTTGGTGGTATTTTTTGCATCAAAAAGAATTTTACCTTTAAATGCAGTCAAATCCCCACCCGTATTAATACCCAAGTTTCTTATCACGAAGTGCAATTTGCTTCCATCATCTGAGGGCAAATAAGTTTGGGCATTTACCAAAACCGAAATAAATAGAAATAAACAAACCAAAATTTTTTTCATGTTTATAATTTAAGAGATAAAAATACAAACAATCAAAGTGGGATTATTATCCACATAAAATTATTAACAAATTTAGTTTACTTTCAGATATGGGCTTTATTCTACAAGCGTCAACTATTCAATTATTAAGAATAAAATTTTCTTTTTTCCTGATGCCTATCTACTTGTTTGCTTTAAGCCAAATTAACTACATTAATATTTGGAAAGCTATACTTGTATTTATCATTCTCCATTTTTTTATTTACCCGGCAAGTAATGGTTACAACTGTTATATGGATAAAGACACAGAAAGCATTGGCTGTGTTGAAAAACCTTTACCGGCAACAAATCAGCTCTACTATGCCTGCATTTTTTTGGATATTGCCGGATTGTTGTCAGGCTTATTAATAAGTAATCTTTTTACATTGATGCTTTTGTTATACATACTCGCGTCTAAAAGTTACAGTTACAGCGGTATTCGGCTTAAAAAATTTCCTTTATTAAGTTACATCATTGCAATCGTTTTTCAAGGTGGCATCGTTTATCTTATGGTGCATATATCGTGCAGTATGCGGCAAAATAATTATTTTACCTTCCTTCCTATGATCGCAAGCACATTATTTGTTGGAAGTTTTTATCCTCTTACACAAATTTACCAGCACAGACAGGATACAATTTCCAACATAAAAACAATTAGTTTGATGTTGGGCTACAGAGGAACATTTTTACTGTCTTTTTTTATGAGTTTTACAGCCATGTTACTTACAGCTTATTACTTCGCATCAAATTTGGAGTTGGACCGATTTTTAGTATTATTGGTGTGTATGTTTCCCTCTGTATTTTTTTTATCAAGATGGTATATTAAAGTGAGAAAAAATACGGAAGAAGCGAATTATAAAAATTCGATGAAGATGAATTGGATAGCAGCTACAGGAAGCAATCTTGCATTTATAATAATTTTGATAATAAAAGATAAATTTTGAGTAAAATAATTTCGATAGCAACCGGTGTTCCCTCCCACAAACATCTGCAGACAGATCTGTTTTCTTATGCAGACGAAGTGTATAATAAAAGTGAAGATGATACCCGCAAACTGGGTTTTCTATATAGGCAAAGTGGAATTGAGTACCGCCATTCAGTATTAGCAGATTTTACTGAGCCCGAAGAAACGAGAACTTTTTTTTCTGCTCATAAAGAAGAAAATGAAGTACCAAGTATTGAAGAAAGAATGGCAATATACGATCGTTTTGCAGCTGAACTTTCTGTAGAAACCATTGAAAAATGTATTGTGGGCAAAATAGATAACAATGAAATTACTCACCTGATAACAGTGAGCTGTACCGGTATGAGTGCGCCGGGGCTTGATTTACAGGTCATGGAAATGATGCATCTTCCCCACACAATTATTAGAACATCGGTAAACTTTATGGGATGTTATGCAGCTATTCATGCTATGAAAATAGCAGATGCTTTTTGCAACAGTAGTGACAGCGCAAACGTTGTTATTGTATGCACCGAATTTTGCACCTTACATTTTCAAAAAGAAATATCTGTCGATAATATGACATCATCACTGCTTTTTGCAGATGGCTGCGCAGCAATTTTAATGCAGGGAAAGAACGCGGGAAAAGGTCTAAGATTGGAAAATTTTTACTCTGATGTTATTTTTAAGGGAAAGAATGACATGTCATGGCAACTTTCTACAAGCGGTTTTCTCATGACGTTGAGTGGTTATATTCCTGAGTTGATAAAGGCAGATTTTGAGCAACTTGTCGCTACAGCTATGCAAAAAACAAACAGAACCCAAAATGATGTTACTGACTGGTGCATTCACCCGGGAGGAAAAAAGATACTACAATCAATTGCCCAAAGTTTACATCTTGAAAAAGAAAGTTTTGCTGCATCTTATAAAGTTTTAAATGATTACGGCAATATGAGTTCTCCGACTATTTTATTTGTTTTACAAAAAATTATGGATGATATAATAGAAAATAAGAAAAAAGAGGCTGTTATTTTTGGTGCTGCATTTGGACCGGGTTTAACAATGGAAACATTTACAGCCACCTATGATTAATTTAAAGGAAAGAAGCAGTAAAACAGAAATACTGGATGAAGATGATTTGCCTTTTGAAGACGTAAAAATCTGCATAAAAGAATTAAACGCTATCAATACATTACTTGGTGGGCACTCAATAACTTTGCAGGGAATTGATTTTTTTTATCCTGATAATAAAAATTTATTTACAGTTTGCGAGATCGGAAGCGGCGGCGGTGATAATTTAAAAGCCATTTCGAAAAAATTTACAAATGCAACGTTTACAGGTATCGATTTAAAAAAATCATGCATTGATTTTGCAAAGCTGCAATACAAAGAATTAAAGGCGGAATGGATTGCAAGCGATTATAGCAAAGTAAAATTTACAGATAAGCCTGATATCATTTTCTCATCCCTTTTTTGTCATCATTTTAGCAATGAACAGTTAGTTGTTATGTTAAACTGGATGAAAAAGAATAGCAGAAAAGGTTTTTTTATAAACGACCTGCAACGCAATACCACAGCTTTTTACTTAATAAAATGGCTTACAGCAATCTTTTCAAAATCATACATGGTAAAACATGATGGCCCTGTTTCAGTAGCCAGAAGTTTTAGAAAAAAAGACTGGCAGTTATTGTTTTCGAAAGCGGGTATAAACAATTACAGCATTAAATGGAAATGGGCATTTCGCTATCTTGTAATTTGCAAAAATGATTGAAAATAATATATACGATGTGGCTTTGATTGGCGGAGGTTTGGCCGGTCTCAATCTATCAATACAATTAGCTCGCAAAGGTCATTCAGTTGTATTATTTGAAAAAGAAACATACCCTTTTCACAAAGTCTGTGGCGAATACATCAGCATGGAAAGCTGGAATTTTCTTAGCAACGAAATCGGTGTCAATTTAAAAGAACATGAAGTTGCTTTTATAAATAAATTATGGGTAACATCTCCTGATGGTGAATCTTTAAAATCTGATCTTGATTTAGGAGGCTTTGGAATAAGCCGGCATAAACTTGATTTTTTATTGAGAAATATTGCCGTTGAAGCAGGTGTTTCGATGATTGAAAACTGCAAGGCGGAAGAAGTACATTTTCAAAATGGTATTTTTAATATTAAAACAAACATAGAAAATTTTTATGCCAGGGTCTGTTGCGGTTCATGGGGTAAGCGCAGCAATTTTGATGTGAAATGGAAAAGGCATTTTACAGAAAAAACATCATCCAGGCTAAATAATTATGTTGGCATTAAATATCATGTAAAAATGGATTTCGAAGATGATGTAATTGCACTTCACAATTTTGAAGATGGTTATTGCGGCATGTCTAAAATTGAAGATGATAAATATTGTGTTTGCTATTTAACAAAAGCATCCAACATAAAGAAAGCGGGTTCAATAAAAAAAGCGGAAGAACAAGTTTTATATAAAAACCCTCACTTAAAAAAAGTTTTTGAAAGTATGAAGCATTGTTATGATGCACCACTTTCTATTTCACAGGTTTCTTTCAGCAAAAAAAATGCGGTAGAAAATAACATGTTAATGGTTGGCGATGCTGCAGGGATGATAACACCCTTGTGTGGCAATGGCATGAGTATGGCAATGCATGGCTCAAAGCTTGCAGCAATAGAAATTTCAGCTTTCCTTAATAACAGGATCAGCAGAAAAGAAATGGAAAGAAACTACAGCAAAAACTGGAAAAATAATTTTGAAACAAGGGTATCAGCAGGCAAGTTGGTACAGTATTTTTTTGGCAGAACTTCCGCAACAAATTTGTTGGTAAAGTTTATGAATAAAAGCAGGTATTTAACTGATAAACTTGTTCATCTTACACACGGAAGATCATTTTAACTAACCAATTTTTTCGTCTACCTCTTTCATTAATCTGTATGATTTTTTTGCACTTATAAGAAATTTTACACCCTTCCAGAAACCCCAGGGCTTTACACCCTGCTCCGCATTGTATTCACTTATTTCGTAGAGCAGTTTCCAATGCTTTAATATTTCTTTGTACGCACCACCCAAAGTATAACCGGTATCATAAAAATGATTGGGTTCTGCTCCACATCCATTGTATTCCAATATTGTAAAATTTTTACCCTGCTGCAGTTCTTCAATGCTGTTACACATAATATCGTAACGACCATAAAAAAAATCGTTTATTCTGATACTTAGTTTATCAAATACTGCTACAAGGTCATTATTTATAAAATCTTTTAAATCTATAAAATGTGCGCCCCTATTGTGGTTGGCAGCATAACTTAAAATATATTTTTCATTTTTAGGTATTATTTTATTCCACATGGCAGCATGCCTGCTTCGCAAATCATTATGTCGTTTTTCTGCTTTTGTGTTAAGCATTACCAGTTGTTCCAGAGTATGTTTTCCATCTCCTAAAACCTGCAGTGGAATTTTATGTAAGAAGCCGGTAACAATTCCTTTTTGTTGATTAGGATGCCTGATATGAAACACACTTACCTCAATAGGATAATGTACCATTTTTTGTATAATATATTCAACAGGGACCAGAGAGTGGTAATACTTTAGCGAGGCTTCATCATCAATTTTTCTAAATAAAATACCCTGTCCGCCAATTTCCGGCTTTACGATAAACGGATAAATTATTTCCGACGATTTTAGTTTTGATAAAACGGTTTCTACATTTTCGCCGGGTAAAATATTAAAAGTCGTTGGGTATAATTCCTCAGGTAAAAGGTCATACATTTCCCGTTTGGGCTCACCTTCCATACCGCCAAAAGTGAGCTTTGGGTTACTTGGCGTAAAAAACCAAACGGCACGGGAGCGCAACATATACCAACCCCAAAAAGCTGCCATGGGAGCGTACATTAAGGCAAAAGGCCAAGCTTCCCAATTCGTAAATTTTGATATAAGTTTTCTCAAATGGTTGATTAATCTGTAAAAATAATTGCTCTGTGGCAAACATCACTCACAAATTGTCACTTACTTTGCAATTACAAAAAAATGAGGCAAGCATGCATGTACCAATAATGGCCGAATTAATCGCAGCTGGCGAAACTCCTGAAATTTTATTTTGGGTCGGTTGTGCCGGAAGTTTTGACCAGCGAGCTCAAAAAATTACTAAAGCATTTGCTACTATTTTAGAAAAAACAAATACCAAATATGCCATACTTGGCAAGGAAGAAATGTGTACCGGCGACCCGGCACGCAGAGCTGGAAACGAGTTTATGTTTCAGATGATGGCTTACCAAAACATACAGGTTTTGGATGGCTATGGCATTAAAAAAATTGTAACTGCATGCCCGCACTGTTTCAATATTTTTAAAAATGAATACCCTGCATTAGGTGGCAATTATGAAGTAATACACCACGCAACTTTTTTGCAGCAGTTAATTGATGATGGCAAAATAACCATGAATGAAAATGGTGCGTTTAAAGGTAAAAAAATTACTTATCACGACAGTTGTTACTTAGGCAGAGCCAACGGAATTTATGAAGCACCAAGAAAAGTATTGGAAGCCCTTGATGTAGAACTAATAGAGATGAAACGCTGCAAGAGCAATGGGTTGTGTTGTGGTGCAGGTGGTGCGCAAATGTTTAAAGAAGAAGAAAAAGGAGATATTAGAGTAAACATTGAACGTTCCACCGAAGCATTGGCAACGGGTGCACATATTATTGCAGCGGCTTGTCCCTTTTGTAACACGATGATGACTGATGGTGTAAAAAATAAGGAAATGGAAGATGAAGTGGCAGTTATGGATATCGCAGAGTTGGTAGCAGCCTCGCTAATGCCTGTGGCTTAATTTTTAAATTGCAAATATGAACTTCAATATTTCTGAATACTTACCTGAAGATTTTGCTCAAAACTCCAGAGTTTGGATTTACCAGAGCGAACGTATTTTTTTTATGCAGGAAGCGCTGGAAATGGAAACCATGTTACAGCAATTTGTAACAGACTGGAAAAGCCACGGAACACCGGTAAAAGGTTATGCTAACCTATTTTTTGGCAGATTTATTATTTTAATGGCAGATGAAAATGCAACAGGTGTTAGCGGTTGCAGCACCGATAGCTCTGTAAGGCTTATAAAAGAAATAGAAAAAAAATACGGTGTATCATTGTTTGATAGGCAGATGTTAACATTTTATATTAAAGACAAAGTTGAAGTTTTGCCCTTATCTCAGTTAAATTATGCAATAGAAAATAAATTTATAACAGAACAAACTTTGTATTTCAACAACACAGTTCTTACCAAAGAATCATTAGAAAGCAACTGGATAACACCTGTTAAAAACACTTGGCTTTTAACTAAATTTAGCGTATTTACATAGGAAGAAAACAAAATTAAAAGGGTTAATAGAATGATGAACAAAGAAAACAACTTTACAGTTTAAGTTAAGGTATTATAAAAGTTTATTAAAATATTTAAATAAACTATTACTGTCAACATGGCATTTTTAGACTTGCAAAGATTATCTTTGCAAGTCTATTTAATTTATAAGAATGCACGAATTACTCACATTAAAACAACACGACGAAACAAGGCAGGGTGAAGCATTTGCAGCAGGTGCAATTGAAATAGAAATTCCACTAAAAAGTTTTTATATAGAAAGTTATGGTTGTGCTATGAATTTTGCTGACAGTGAAGTGGTAGCATCTATTTTACAAAAGGAAGGTTTTGGTTCTGTACAAGAACCGGCTTTGGCTGATTTGATTTTAATAAACACCTGCTCAATCAGGGAGAAAGCAGAAGACACGGTAAGAAAAAGACTGACAGAATTTAGAAAATTTAAAAAAACAAATCCCAGTTTAATTGTAGGTGTGCTGGGTTGTATGGCAGAGCGTTTAAAAGGAACTTTTATAGAGCAGGAAAAGCTGGTTGATATAGTGGTAGGACCCGATGCCTACAGGAGTTTACCAGGTTTAATTGAAGAAGCATATACCGGCCAAAAAGGTGTAAATGTTTTACTAAGCAGAGAAGAAACTTATGCAGATATTTCGCCCATTCGTTTAAATAGCAATGGCGTTACGGCATTTGTAAGCATTATGCGTGGCTGTAACAATATGTGTTCGTTTTGTGTTGTTCCATTTACACGTGGACGGGAAAGAAGCCGAAATGCGTTAACTATTGTGCAGGAATGCGAAGCCTTGTTTAACGAGGGTTACAGAGAAGTTACTTTGCTTGGACAAAACGTAGACAGTTATAGGTGGAATAGCCCACAGACTACAGACAACGAACAACAACTTGTAACATTTGCAAATTTGTTGGAAATGGTAGCTTTAATTTCTCCATTATTACGGGTTCGGTTTTCAACATCTCACCCAAAAGATATTACAGATGATGTTTTATATACGATAAAAAAACATGAAAATATCTGTAATTATATTCACTTACCGGTGCAAAGTGGCAGCAGCCGTGTATTGCAGTTAATGAACAGAACTTACAGTAGAGAATGGTATTTAGCAAAAGTTGACAGAATAAGAGAATTAATTCCTGATTGTGGAATTTCAACAGATATGATTACAGGTTTTTGTACCGAAACAGATGAAGATCATCTTGCCTCATTATCTCTTTTTGACTATTGTAAATATGATCTTGCATATTTATACTATTATTCCGAAAGACCCGGCACACTTGCTGAGCGCAGGTTTAAAGACGATGTTCCGTTAGATGTAAAAAAGAAAAGACTGCAGGAGTTGGTTGATCTTTACAGAGAACATTCATTACGCACAATGCAAAAAGAAGTGGGCAAGACATTTAAAATACTTGTTGAGGGGTTTTCTAAAAAAAGTGAAGCACAACTGCAGGGAAGAACAGGCCAGAACAAAGTGGTGATTTTTGCAAAAGAAAATTTTAAAAAGGGAGACTATGTTTTTGTAAAAATTACACATTGTACTGCGGGGACATTATTTGGGGATGTAATAAATTTAAAATAAAATTCTTAAAATAAAATGGATTTACAATCAATAAAAAACAGATTTGCAATTATAGGAAATTCCCCTGCACTTAATTACGCCCTTAATGTCGCATCGCAGGTCTCAAACACTGATCTTAGTGTACTTATAAATGGGGAAAGTGGCGTTGGTAAAGAAGTATTTGCGCATATTATCCATTCGCTGTCTTCTCGCAAACACAATCCTTTTATAGCAGTAAACTGTGGTGCCATACCCGAAGGTACCATTGACTCAGAATTATTTGGACACGAAAAAGGATCTTTTACAGGAGCCACCGACGGAAGAAAAGGGTATTTTGAAACAGTAAATGGCGGTACTATTTTTTTAGATGAAATTGGTGAAATGCCTCTGGGTACCCAAGCAAGATTACTAAGGGTTTTAGAAACAGGAGAATACATTAGGGTAGGCAGCAGTAAAGTCCAAAAAACTGATGTGAGGGTCATTGCAGCTACCAATAAAGAGTTGCTGGAATACACAAGCAAGGGGCGTTTTAGAGAAGATCTATATTACCGTTTAAATACAGTACCAATAAGAGTTCCCGCCTTGCGTGACCGCAAAGAAGATATTATTTTATTGTTTAGAAAATTTACTGCTGACTTTGCAGATAAATATAAAACAGGGTCTGTACAACTGGATGAAGAGGCAAGAAATATTCTATCTCAATACAGTTTTCCCGGAAATGTGAGAGAGTTAAAAAACCTTGCTGAACAGATATCAGTTTTAAGCAAGGACAAGAGTGTAGATGGTGAGCAATTGCGATCATTTCTACCTCAAAATAACAACTCTAGGTTTCCTGTACTTGCAGCGAATCCTAACAACGAAAGTCATTCAGAATTTGCGAACGAAAGGGAAATTTTATACAAGCTTTTTTTCGATATGAAAAAAGATGTGAACGAATTAAAAAAAATGTTTTTCGATCTTTTACAGAACCCTTCTCAAGTACCTGCAGCAGCTAACTTTAACTCAGATGGAAATTTTAGAGAATTAAATCCCGTGGTTTCATCAAATAACAACAACGGCTACACGCCACAATCCAATCAGCCTGTCATTCTTCATCAGGATGGTAAAAGTATTCACCAACATGAAGATGTAGAAGAATCTTTAAGCATTATCGATAAAGAAAAAGAATTGATAATTAAAGCGCTGAAAAAACATAGAGGTAAAAGAAGAGATGCCTCGTTAGACCTTGGAATAAGTGAGCGAACACTTTACCGAAAATTAAAAGAATACGATATAGAAGATCTATAACTATGTTGAATTCTTCAATTTTTAACAGCCAACAAAATTAAAATTGAAAATTTGTTCCTAATTTTTAGTTCAATATAAAAATAAGTTTTGAAAAAAATCTTTTGCTCCTTACTGCTTACATCAATTTTGTTTTGCTTTATGGGCTGCTCTTTTAAGTACTCTTTTAAAGATTCTTCACCAATTCCTGTAGAAATAAAAACTTTTAGGGTAAGTTATTTAGAAAACAGAGCTCAATACATTAATACACAATTAAGCCAACAGCTAACAGAAAATTTAAAAAGCAAAATAATAAGTGCTACCAGGTTAAAACAAACAAATGAGGACGATGCTCATTATGATATAAGTGGTTATGTTTCTCAATATTATACTTCTACTGTTAACATAGCCAATAATAATTCTACAACGAACCGATTAACGGTGGGTTTTCATTTAGTATTTAAAAACACGCTCGATCCTACTAAAAATTTTGAGACAGATATAACCCGCAACGAAGATTTTGCTGCAAATAAATCATTAACAGAAGCAGAAAATACACTTACCCCAATAGTAGTAAAAAATGTAGTGGACGAAATATTCAATAAAATATTTTCGAACTGGTAATTTAAACATAGCTTTCACGATGGCCTACCCACAACTTTTTAATAAAATATTTACTGGTGTAAATAATGATACTGATGTTCCTGCATTTTTAAAAAATGTAACAGAACAATATCCGTATTTTGGTTTAGCCCATTTTTATGCTTTAAAATATTCAACATCTTTAGATTCATCTTACAATAAAACAGCTGCAAAATCTGCTTTATTTTTTACAGGTAACTTTTATTTACAGGCTCAGCTAAATGAAGTAGAGTCTTCAGAAAATAATTTAATTGCTACTGAAAAAATAACCCCTGCACCATTATCTCAAAAAATAGGGGCTGAACCGGTACCATCAGTTGAAAAAGAAGAACTTCTGTTTGAACCACTCCATGCCTCTGATTATTTCGCATCTCAAGGCATCAAATTAAGTGACGATGCATTAGGAGCTGACAAACTTGGTAAGCAGCTAAAAAGTTTTACTGCCTGGTTAAAAACCATGAAAAAAGTTCATCCTGAAAAATTGCAGGCCGTAACTACAGTAACAGAAACTGCGGTGCAAACCCAGGCAGAAAAAAGCAATATTGAAGAAGAGGTTGTTACCGAACCAATGGCTGAAGCGTATATTTTACAAAATAAACCCACAAAGGCAATCGATATTTATAATAAATTAAGTTTGCTAAATCCTGCAAAAAACGCTTACTTTGCAGGCAAAATTGACTCTTTAAAAAAATAACATGTTAGTAATATTCGGAATTCTGATTATCGTTTCATCAGTAATTTTAGGGTTCATCGTACTTATCCAAAACCCAAAAGGTGGAGGTATCTCTGGTTCTTTAGGCGGTTTTAGTAACCAATTAATGGGAGTAAAACAGTCAACCGATGTAATGGAAAAAGGTACTTGGGTTTTTGCAGCGGTAGTTGGAATTTTATGTTTAATATCTCCTGTATTTATACCAAAAGATGGTACAGGTTCATCTAAAAATGACGATTTATTAAAAGGTGCAACAAGCGCTCCACAACAAAAAGTACAACCTACACCTGCTACTACCGCACCATTGCCTACAACTCCCAAACCAACAACTACTCCTTAATGTAAATATTATTATAAATGAACCCTGCTTTTTTAAAGGCAGGGTTTTTTATTTTTATATTACACTCCTATATTAAAAACTGATGAAAAAAATTATTGGCTTTCTCTTTATTTTATTTTTAATTATTACAGCTTACAGTGCATGGCAGATTTTTGGTCTAACGATATCTGCACCCGCTGAAAAGTTTTTTTATATAAAAACAGGTTCCAATTATAATGAAGTAAAAATTTCTTTACAATCTCAAAATATAATTTCAGGTAATTTTTTCTTTGACAAAATAGCCGGACAATTAAAATATCCAAATAATATAAAGCCTGGTAAATATGAAATAAAAGATAATAGCAATTTACTTTCTTTGATAAGAATGTTGAACGCCGGTTCTCAATCGCCGGTAAAACTTATCATAAATAAGCTACGGACAAAAGAAGATCTTGCATCGAAAATAGGTCGGAATTTTGAATGTGACTCTACGGAAGTAATTGGTTTTTTAACCAGCAACGATTCTTTAAAAAACTACAAACTGGATACCAATACTGTAATGACAGCCATTATACCTAACACCTATTCATTAAAATGGAATACAACATTTAAAAAATTATTTGGAAGATTAAATGATGAACAAGAAAAATTTTGGACTGACGAACGATTAAAAAAAGCTTCAGCAAAAAATCTTACTACTAAACAGGTTTACTCCATGGCAAGCATTGTAGAAGAAGAAACCAATAAACCAGAAGATAAACTTTTAATAGCAAGTGTTTACAGGAATAGAATTGCAAAAGGGGAAAAACTGGAAGCTGACCCAACCATAAAATATGCTATGAGAAACTTTGGTTTAAAAAGAATATTAAGAGGGTATTTACAATATCAATCTCCTTACAACACTTACATAAATAGAGGATTACCACCAGGCCCAATCTGTACACCATCAATGAAAACAATTGACGCCGTTCTAGATTCGCCTGAAACAGACTATATATTTTTTGTAGCAAAACCAGATTTTAAAGGTTATTCAAATTTTGCATCTACCTATGCACAACATTTAATTTTTGCAAAAGCATATCAAAAAGCATTAGATAGTTTGATAATAAATAAACAAAATAATTTACAGTAATCTTAAAAAATATTTTTTAAACAGAAGACTATAATAATAATAACCTATTTTTTTTGACCAAAATACAACGTACAATATTATCATATTCACTAATAACCTTTCTTTTATCTAAAAGTAAAAAGTGGCATTTGCCGGGGTTTCAGGGGTTGCCGGTTTATAATGTACTGCGGTTTTTTAGAAGGCAAATTAGACAACAAGGGCTTGCAGAACGAGCATCTGCCATTGCTTATAATTTTATTATGGCATTACCTCCGTCTTTACTATTTTTATTTACGTTAATTCCAAATCTTCCTTTTATTTCTAAAAGAAGTATCAAGTACCAACTGCATAGTTTAATACTGGATATAATTCCATCAAAAGAATACAACAGACAGGTTATTGCTTTTGCAGATACATTTATAGATGGAAATAAGATCGGATTACTTTCTTTTGGTTTACTGCTCACACTATTTTTCTCATCTAATGGCATGATGGGAATAATGCGCTCTTTTAATAAAAATTATGAAGGGTTTGAAAAAAGGAAAGGATTACAAAAAAGAGGCGTCGCACTTCGTCTGACCATCGTAATTTTTGGTTTATTATTCGGTTATTTTATTCTCTTGATCATGCAGGGTGCTTTACTCAAACTGGTGGTACAAAGCGATACTTTAAGAGCAATCATTACATATTCCCGTTGGATATTAATCATATTGTTAGTTTATTTAACGATCGGATTTATTTTTAGATATGCCCCTGCTGTACAAAAAAGATGGAAATTCTCGTCTGCCGGCACCATACTGGCAACCACTTTGAGTTTAATTGCCACATTAGCTTTTTCCTTGTTCGTTACAAATTTTGCCCGCTACAATGCGTTGTATGGTTCCATCGGTACAATAATGATGTTGATGGCGCTGGTCTATTTAAATTCTCTCGCCCTTTTAATAGGTTTTGAATTAAATGTAAGTATTCATACATTAAAAGCCCGAGACGAAATCCTAAAACAGGAAGAAAAGAAATCAGCAGAATTTTTATAATATTATGCAGTGAATTTAAAATTTATTTTATGAATTATTTAATAACCGGAGCAGGAAGTGGCATTGGCCGGGCCATAACAGTTTTACTTGCAACAAATGGTCATACCTGTTTTTTGTTGGGCAGAAATGAAAAACATTTGAAAGAAACATGGGCACTTCTACCAAAAAATAACCACCAGATTCTTTTGGCTGATATTAAAGATGAAACTGCCATTGAAAATTTATTGAAGGAGAACGATCATTTAGTATTGGATGGAATAATCGCAAATGCAGGGGTAGGTGGTGAAAATAATTTTGGAAAGGATGACCGTTGGAACGATATTATCGGCACCAACTTAACAGGTACTTATTTAACCGTACAATATTTTTTACCTGCCTTAAAACGAAGTGAAAATATTTACAAACAAATAGTAATTACTTCTTCAGTTTTGGCAAGATTGGGGGTAGCAAATTATTCAGCCTACTGTGCATCAAAAGCAGGATTGCTTGGACTTATGCGCAGTTGGGCTGTTGAATATGCTCCTGAAAATATTCTGGTAAATGCCATTTGTCCGGGTTGGGTTAACACCGATATGGCACAAAATGGTTTGCAGGGCATTGCAGATGGAATTGGAATTACTAAAAACGAATTTTTTAATATCGCCATGCAAAATGTTCCACTTAAAAAAATGAGTGAACCGGAAGAGGTTGCAGCACTTGTAAATTATCTTGTAAGCCAAACATCCATTACCGGACAAACAATAGACATAAACGCCGGTTCGGTAATGAACAGTTGATTACAAATATTACAGTTTAAATTATTCAATTATGCGGTAGTAAAGTGTCCATTATAACTTTTACCTTTGCGGCAATTATTTAAAACAGAATCAAACATATTTTTATGGCATATGATGTAATTGTATTAGGAAGTGGTCCAGGTGGTTATCCTGCTGCTATTCGTGCAAGCCAGCTTGGCAAAAAAGTAGCTATTGTAGAAAAGGAAAGCCTTGGTGGAATTTGTTTAAACTGGGGTTGTATTCCTACAAAAGCTTTGCTTAAAAGTGCGCAGGTATTTGAGTATGCAAAACATGCAGCAGACTATGGTATCAAAATAGAAAACCCGATGGCGGAGTTTGATGCAGTCATAAAACGAAGCCGTGGTATCGCAGAAAAAATGAGTAAGGGTGTTACATTTCTTATGAAGAAAAATAAGATTGATGTAATAATGGGAACCGGCAAATTAATTGCAGCCAACAAACTTGAAGTAACTGCTGCAGATGGCACAAAACAAACACATGAAGCAGGCAACATAATAATTGCAACCGGTGCAAGAGCAAGAGAATTACCTGCTATGCCAATTGACGGTGAAAAAATTGTTGAATACAGAAAAGCAATGGTGTTGCCTAACCAACCAAAAAGTATTATTGTTTGTGGCAGCGGTGCTATAGGTTGTGAATTTGCCTATTTCTACAACAGCATGAATACAAAAGTTACTATTGTTGAATTTATGCCAAGAATAGTTCCAGTAGAAGATGAAGATATCAGCAAAGAATTGGAAAAACAATTTAAGAAGCAAGGTATAACTATCATGACAAGCAGCGAAGTGCTAAAGGTTGATACAAGTGGAGAATGCGTAAAAGCAACAGTAAAAACTCCTACGGGAGAAGTAATACTTGAAGCAGATATTTTATTGAGTGCGGTTGGAATTATTGCCAACATTGAAAATATAGGCTTAGAAGAATTGGGTGTAAAAACAGACAAAGGAAAAATTACTGTTGATGCTTTTGGACAAACAAATATAAAAGGTTTATATGCTATTGGCGATTGCACACCTGGTCAGTCATTGGCGCATGTTGCAGGCAAAGAAGGTATAAATGCAGCAGAACACATATGCGGGCATAAAGTAACGCCAATGGATTACAACAACATTCCAGGCTGTACTTATTGTACACCGGAAATTGCATCTGTAGGCTATACTGAAAAAGCCGCTAAAGAAGCAGGTTACGAAATTAAGGTCGGTAAATTTCCTTTTGTTGCCAGTGGAAAGGCTACTGCAGGTGGTGCAACAGAAGGTTTTGTAAAAGTTATTTTTGATGCCAAGTATGGCGAATTTTTAGGCTGCCATATGATTGGTGCAAGTGTTACAGAAATGATTGCCGAAGCGGTTGTAGCAAGAAAACTGGAAACCACCGCACATGAATTATTAAACGCTGTGCATCCACACCCAACCATGAGCGAAGGCTTGAAAGAAGCTGTGGCTGTGGCCTACGGTGAAGCTACAGATGTGTAAATTATAAACTTAAGAATATAAGAAAGGTTGTCTCATAAATACGAGACAACCTTTCTTATTGTAACAATTTAAACCTAGAAGTAAATTGATTTAATTTTTTATGACTTTCTGTGTAAACCTTTCACCATTTATAGTCACTTCTAAAACATATAAACCTCTGCTGATATTATTTTGCATAGGCAGAGTAATAGGCGCATTAATATTTAGCAAAACACTTTTATTATAAACTACCCTTTCCGCAGCATCCAGTAATTTAATTTGCGCCTTACCATTACTTTGGTTTAAAATTAAATTGAGGTTATCGCTAAATGGATTACCAACAACAATCAATTTCTTAGTGTCATCAATTTTAAAATTTATGATATTACTATATTTAAAACTACCATTTAAATCTTTCATTTTTAGTCGGTATAAATAACTACCCGCTGTTAAAACATCCGCATCTCTAAAAGTATATTCGGAGCCGGTTAGTCCATGTGTGGCATTTACATTTCCTATTACTGAAAATATTTTCGAATTTACAGAACGCTCAATATTAAATGACTGCGAATTTATTTCCTGAGAAGTAATCCAGTGTAAATTGATGGCATCTTTTTCTTTCTTTCCGGTAAATGAAATAAGGGAAACCGGCAATAATGCTCCTGCTAAATAAACAGGGTAATCTTCAGCCTGCCCATAAGCTAAAGCTGTTGAAGTGTTAGAAACGGGCGCCATGCCATATACGGTAGACAAGTCCTGAGATATACGCATTCTCACAAAATTATTTGTACCGAGTGAAGTACCAGGAGTATTAACTAGTATACTGAAAGTTGTAGTTGATCCTACGATATCTGTATTTAAAAAAACCTGTTCATTTGTATTATTAAAACTACCATCGTTGTCATAATCTATCCAAACACCAAGTTGTGAACGATTACCGTTGTTTAAAACTGCAATATTAAGGGTATAAGCGGTTGAAGCGTTTAACTGGAATGCATCGTACCATTTATTGCTACTGTTTAAATAACCACCATCTTGCGTAGCATTTAAAGAGTTAACTATTTTACCTGCCATTGAAACATTTAAAATGCCTGCAACGTTAGCACTCGTAAGTGTTGATACGGGTGTTGATGTTGCAGCTATAGAAGCTACAAATGGTGCAGGATAACTACCTTGCCCGTTAGCCCACGATGAACCCAAACTCGACCGTTGTGTTGTACTAAAAGCAGCCTGCATTCTAGCCTTTTGGTCTATAGTAAAAAGTTGATAGCAGTTGGTGTAATTCATAAAATTTTTCTCTGTATTATCGTTATAGTTTGCACTAACGCAAGGGTTGTTACCACTTCTACATTGAAATGCACTAAAAGGTGCAATGGCAAATTGTGGATTTGTAACGGGTTGCGTATCTGTGCATTTATCTCCATCGGCGGTAGGGGAATTATTAACAGGGCAAGTATTTGCTCCGGTATTCGACGGATCATTACCTTGAAATGGATGGTATAAATTGAGTGCATGGCCAAGTTCATGCGGCAAACCTTTGTTCCCCGAAACCATAGAACTGTTTAAAAGAATTGTACCATCAAGATTTTGATTGGCCGCACTTGTATTTGCGGGCATAGGGAAATAAGCGTAGCCCGCTATATAGCCATTATCGCAACTGCATCCACAAAATACTCCAGTACAACCATCAATTTTATGAACGAGCCAAATATTGTAATATTTTTGAGAATCCCAGCGGCTAAGGTTTTTTACTGACGCTTCGCTTGCTCCTGTGGTTCCGTTAGCATTAGCCCCATTCGCACTGTAACCCGCAAGACCCGAACCATCAACCCTATCAATGCCGGTTGTGGCATTATTTAATGGATCTTTTGTGGCAAGAACAAATTTTATCTGTAAATCGCCTGCACCTAAAATAGGGCCTCCGGTACCCGTCCATGTGCCATCATAAACCTGGTTTATATAATTTAGGGCATCCGTAATTTGAGAAGTGGCCGGTACAGCAGCATTTGCCGATCCATCGTAAATACAATGTACGACAACAGGGATATAATATAATGTAGCAACTATTTTACCATTCACGGTAGTAATATCGGGATTATGCGTTTTAATAAAAGTACTGATTCCCGCATCCATTTCTTCTAAAGCCCTTTTATATGCCGGATCCTGTGCGATGAGCCTCGCACGGGCTTCGTCAGCAGCACATTTAGCCTGACTAAATGTTTGGGTTGTAAATATTATTGAAGCAGTTAACATTACAACAAAAGAAAATATTTTCATGATATTCGTTTACGTATGGGAAATTGTATAACGGAGATATAATGAAGATATTACAGAAAAAAAAAGTTATTTCAGCCTTTAAAGACACCATAGTATTAAAAACCCGCATTTGCAGGCTGATTAAAAAGAATTAAAATAAAATTATTGCGCAAAACCTTTTTAAAAATATCGGTTACCTGCGCAAAAGGATTTTTTCGGATTTTAGTTTCCTGTAGACTGATATTATAGAACATTCCTTCCAATACTTTTGACGTAACATAATTAGCAAGATCTGTTTCTAATTTTTGAGAGAAAACAAACTGTATTTACTAAAAACATCTTTCCGATATTTATCTGCATTTAGCTGTTTTAATGAATTTTCAATAACGAGTCTCATTCTTTCCATTAATGTGTAGTGGTCGCTTTTTTAAGAAAATCTTTTGCTCCATGGTCACCGCCACGAAGAATACTTAACCCATCAGTTACAGTCATTTGCCTGACTGAAGTAAGAAAAATTTCTCCTACTTGTCCTGCTGCATTTTCTGCTGCGGAATTCATTGATAAAATTGCTTTATCTACCAAAGCAACGGCACCAATAGTTCGCAGCGTTTTTTCTGCCTTTAAAGCTTCTGCCGGCATAAGAATTTTAATAGCTTGATTTTTGAAATATCGACCTGTAGATCCTAAAGTTTTTGTTGTGCTGTCAGTAGCAACTTTGAGCGCTTCTTTTAAACCGCTCACAATATCTGCATTGCTTAAACGATTAGCGGAATTGCCTGCTTTACCAGAATTTAAAATGCTTTTATTCCCATCAACTTTAGCCGCTTTTTTTATTTTATCGAACATACACCACTCCTGCACATGCGAGTTTGAAAATAAAATAGATAAAAGAAGAATTACTGTTTTTATAAATGATTTTTGGTGGGACTACAAAGTAGACAGCAAACTTGCTAAGGATAGATTAAAAAATTGATTTTTTCGTAAACACTGATGGCGGCTTTACGCCCTTTCAGCGGTTGCGCAAGAACTGTAGATTTTTTAAATATACTACCATGTAATTTTCGACAAAATATGTGCGTTTGAAAATTTTTGAAATAACTTTTACGCTCTAATAAAAGTTGAACAAAGATATAATGATGAAAGGCTGCGGTGGACTGAGCGCTGTACAAATATATTAGCATTGCGCCAACGGCGAATATGCAAATATATTTGCACGGAACAGCGAAGGAGACCGAACTAATGTTGATAATAGTTTCTCTGTTAAAAGCCCCGAATAAGAATTAAAAAATTAGTTTTTATTTTTATATTATAACCACTTAATTTACTTTTTAAAACTAATATATGAAGATAGCCGTATTGGGTGCAGGCATGATTGGGCATACAATTGCAACAGATTTAGCTAAAGATTTTGATGTAACATCTTTTGACAGAGATGAAAATAATTTGGATATTTTAAAAAACAAAACGAAAGTATCATGCATTAAAACCGACCTTAATAAGCATGAGAGTTTTGATGAATTATTAAAAGATTTTGACCTGATTGTGAATGCTGTACCGGGTTTTATGGGTTACAAAACCCTGGAAGCTGTTATAAATTGTAGAAAGAATGTTGCAGACATTTCTTTTTTTCCGGAAGATGCATTTGCTTTAAATGAACTTGCACAACAAAAAAATGTTACCGCCATTGTTGACTGTGGTGTTGCACCGGGGATGAGTAATTTAATTTTAGGTTACCATAATTCTTTAATGACAATTGAGAGTTTTGAATGCATGGTTGGTGGACTTCCAAAAAAGAGAGTAAAACCATTTGAATACAAAGCTCCATTTTCTCCCATCGATGTAATAGAAGAATACACAAGGCCTGCTCGTTATGTAGAAAATGGATTTGTAGTTACCAAACCTGCGTTGAGCGATGCGGAGTTGATTAATTTTGAACATGTCGGTACACTGGAATCTTTTAATACTGATGGCTTGCGCAGCATTTTATTTACGATGAAACATATACCGGATATGAAAGAAAAAACACTTCGGTATCCGGGACATATTTCGCTGATACAGGCATTGATGCAGGCTGGTTTTTTTAATACGGAAGAAATAAATGTAAATGGAAAAAATGTTCGTCCAATTGATATGACATCTGCTATATTATTTGACCAATGGAAAGCTGAACAGGGAGACGCAGAATTTACTATTATGAAAATAGTTATAAAAGGTAATGAAGATGGGATACCAAAAAAAGTTGAATACTTATTATATGATGAATATGATATTGCCACTCAAACAGCATCTATGAGCCGAACAACGGGTTATGCATGCAACGCTTTCGCTAATTTAATCATCAACAAAAAATTTGAAAAGAAAGGTGTATTTCCACCTGAGCTTGTAGGGAATGATGAAGCCTGTTTTAGCTATGTGATGAACTATTTAAAAGAGCGAGGGGTAGAATATAAAGAGTTAGGCAAAAACTTCATTGAAGATTTTAAAAGTAAAACTTAATAATAAGTAGAATCCTATAATGATAAAGTCGTAATTAAATTTTAGAAATTAATTACACATCCAATAAGCCTACTTACAAATACTGTTGCCTATTTTTACGCCCCTAACAAAAACGACATGAAAAAATTAATTACACTGCTTACGCTTGCTATTTTTTTTATTGCCTGCAACGATGAAAAAGAAACAGAAGACCCAAGCATAACACCTGTTAAAACAAATAATGTAAAAGCAATCGGCTATAACATTATTGCGCAATATCCTCACGATACAAGCAGTTACACCGAAGGATTAGAAATTTATAAGGGTAAACTTTATGAAAGTGGCGGCGATTTTAAAAATTCATTTTTACAAATGGGAGATATTAAAACCGGCAAAATTGATAAAACGCACAAGATGGGTACCGATAGCATTTTTGGTGAGGGCATTTCAATTTTAAATGGTAAAATTTATCAGTTAACCTGGCAAACACACGATGTCTTCGTTTATGATGTAAAAGATATTACTAAAGTCATTCAAAAATTTAAATGGCCTTATGATGGATGGGGAATGACGAATAACGGTACGGATCTGATTATTACAACCGGCGGTACAGATATGTATTTTGTTGACCCAACAAATTTTAAAATAAAAAATACTGTTCATATTCATAATGATAATGGACCAGTTGATAGTGTAAACGAACTTGAATATGTTGATGGATTTGTTTGGGGCAATGTTTACACCACTAAAGATATATTAAAGATAAACCCGCAAACAGGGGCTGTGGTTGGCAAAATGAATTTTAGTAGTTTGCCTGGCACAGATAGTATACCGGGTCGAACTGAATATTTTAACGGGATTGCCTATGATAGTACAAGCAAATCATTTTTTATAACAGGCAAAAGATGGCCTAAAATTTATGAAGTAAAGTTGAATTAAGATTTTTCTAAAATATAAATCAACGAACTACATTTTTTGGAGTTGATTATAGTTTTAAAATTTGAAGCTAACCCAATAAGAAAAGCCTTAACTAAATTTCCTTTTCCGTTTTTATATTGTTCACTGAGTAGACTCACATAAAAACTATCAAACCACATGGGCTTTATTTTTTTTATTGTTAAACCATGTTGCTCCACTAACTGTTTTATACTTACCGGTGAGAAATGATACAGATGTCTGGGTACATCGTAAGCTGCCCAAAACTGACCATAATGTTGTGCATCATAACTAGTATGATTTGGTACTGCTATAAAGATTTTTCCATCGTCTGTAAGCATGTTTTTTAACTGCTCCACATATTCATGTAACTGGTGCACATGCTCCAACACATGCCACATTGTTATTGCATTATAACTGTTGCTAGGTAAATCTAAAATATTATGTGATGGCTGTGGCTCAATACCATACAGAGTTTTGGCTTTAGCTCTGGCTGTTTCATCAGGTTCTAAACCTGTTATTTTCCAACCATTACTTTTCATTGTATGTAAAAAAGCACCGGTACCGCAGCCTATATCCAACATATTTCCGTTAGATCTTCCTGTCTCTTTTTCTATTAAATACTTCTTACTTTGCAGCGTATTTTTTCTTATTAAATGGTAGAGTTTATTTACGAACCCGACCTGCGTATCGCTGTGAGAAATATAGTTTTCAGATGCATAATATTTACCGATCTCATTTTGTTCGGCTACATTTTGGGTAAACAATAATGTACAGTTTTCGCATTTTAAAATCCTGAAAAATTCGCCCGAAACTGTATAATCTTTTGCTGAAAAAATTTCTTCTATTTGATTGTTTTTGCAAACCGGGCAAGATGTATAAGTGACCATTAAAATTATTTCAGACAAATTACAGATAGGCTTATGGAACATTTTTATATTGGTTAGAAGCTTCGTTCATTTCATATTTATGGGAGACACCAAAAAAACTATTTTGATGTTCATTATTTAAATACAAAAAGATCAGTACGATTGAAAAAACGAAAAGAGCTACTGCCCATAACCACCATTTATTTTTCTTAGCAGGAGCGCTATCTGTAAAAAAATCTGTCATCGAATTTTTATCAGTTTCTCTATCACCAACTAAAATTGCATGCGAATCGTCAGGATGAATTACTCTTTCTGCATAAACGGGAACTGTGAAAATTTCAGCCTCTTTAATTTCATTGAATAACAGTTTATCGCTTTGTGATTTTGTAAAAACACCAACGCCTTTAATTGAAAATTCTGCTGCTTGTTTTAGATTTAAAATTTGGTTTGAAATATTGTTCAACTGATAATCAGCTTCATCAAAACTGATACTCTTATTTACGGCAATGTATTCTGCAAGATTTTTACTATCTGTTATATCGTTTGTAAACGATATAAAACTGACAGGAGAATGAATTTTTTGTACTCCCAATACTGACACGGCCGGCTGAGTTTTTATATGCAAAGTGCCTATTTGTGGCAGGGCGCAATTTTTATATTGAAAAAGGTAATTAGCTATGAGCTTATGCATAATGCAATAATAAAACTTACTTATTAAAAATTCAATAATATTCCTCCGAGAAAATTGGACCCGTAAACTTCATAGTTGTGCCAGCGCTCATATTTGCTGTTTAAAATATTATTGGCATCAGCCCAAACAGAAAAGTTCTTATTTATTTTTACTTCTACACCTGCACTTAAATCAGTACCACCTTTCATTGATACCGCTTTATTACCTTTTGCAAGGTAATTGCTACCCTCGAAAACATACAGATCAGATTTTATTAAAACTGTTTTAAAAGCCCACCATCTCAAGGAGCTTTTTATTTCAACGGGCATTGTATGCCATGCTCTATCGTTGGTTGTGAAAGAGGTATATCCATTAAAAGTTATACCTGCGGTAAATGAAAATTTATCCTGATTAATATAACCAACGTCACCATGAATTCTAAAATTATTTACGCCGGTCTCGTTGCTTATTTTAAAAGATTTATTATCTCTGGCAGTATCGTTTATAAAAAATGGTAAATTTTTATATTTTACCAAACCGGCTTTTGCACTTAAATTAAAATGCTTTGCAACACTTGCTTTAAGCCCGCCATAATACTCCGTTTCTTTTGTATTTAACTGATCAAATACCGGTGCCAAATAAGGATTTATTTGAGTAAGATTTTTAAAACTATTCTTTACCAGACGCCCTACCCAACCTGCCTGCAGCGCAAAACTTTTGTCCGGCACCTGCACTTCCGCATAAATATCAGGCATTAACTCATATTTTTTGTTATTCCATGCCGGTGTAATACCTGCATTTATTTTAAAAACATTATCATGGTAATTTAATGAAGGCGTTACTTGTACTATGTTATTTGAAAATTTAATATTATTTGGAAGCAGGTTGCGGGTTGAATAATCTGTTAAGTCCGCTTTGAATAAAACTTTTGCAGTAAAATTCTCCGTAATATTTTTATCAAAAGGCAATGTAATAATTGCATCCGTTTCGTTTACCTTATCCTTGTTGGTAAATAAACTCAGCTCCACATTTGGATTGTAATTTATACCGAGAATGTTAGGTTTTGTATTTTTAAAACCTGCCCTAATAGTTACATTCTGAAACTGTTGCTGGATAGAATCTTTCTTAAAATTTAAAATTTTATGATCGTATCCATACAAATGATAGGTGTTTGCATTTACCTCTAAGCCACCATAGAATTCACTTTTATTGAAGAAATAACTGCCTGCAGCTTTTACATTCAGCTGACTATAATCTTGGTTTACAATATTTCCTTTTGAGCTAATATAGTTTCCTATTAAATTTAATAAGCTTTTTTTACCATTACCAATACTTAATCCGCCGCTTACATAAGGTGTAGAGAAATTACCATAACCAATTTTGAAAAATTTCCTATTGCCTAAATATAAATTTGTATCCTGGTCAAGCGCTAGTGGTTTTAGTGAGATAGGGCTATATGCATAAAATAAATTTTGAGATGGAATTTTGTATACAAGTTTTGGGGAAGATGTGTCAGCCGGCAATTGCGAACCAGCAAAATTAATTTTAACTGCATTCTTTAAAACAGGTTTGTAAGAAGAATTAATATCTATCGATTGTGTTTTTTTGGGCTGCTGCGCATAATTGTTATGAATAGTGGAGCAACAAAAAATAACCAGTATTATTCTATTAGGGGTACCTATTATTTTGTTTAAAAACATACTAATTAATTAATTTTAGATTGTAATTTTTCTGCAGCAATTGCTTTATCCAATTTTGTTTGAGCTTCCATTTTTAAAAAATCTATTGATGCATTTTTCGCTATGCTTTCGTAGGTAGCTTTTGCATTGAAATAATCTTTTTGCTGCATAAAAATATCACCCAATAAAATATAAGATTTTGTTACCCATTCATCATAACCTGTTTCTTTAATAGTAGCAAGTGCTGCTTTTTCAGCTCCTGCAAAATTATTTTGAGAGAACAGGCAGCTGGCAATTTCGTACCTCGCTTCTGCACCCCATGCAGCTTTATTGATAGCGGCAACGGCTTTAAATGCAGCAACTGCAGCAGTGCAATCACCGGCAATTTGTGCTGATTTACCTACCATTAAATTCCCTATAGATTTATCATCCATGCTCAAGCCTTTTTTGGTTAGCAATTCTTTGGAAGCAACAAATGCTTCTATATAATCTTTAAGCTGGTAAAAACTGCGAACCAAGCCTCTCAAAGCTTCGAGTTTGTTATCCTGGTTTATTGCATTGTTATTTAATGACTCAAAATATTTTTTTGACTCTGCATAATTCTTTAATTCAAAATAAGAAATACGGGCAGCTTCCAGTGTTGCTTTTTCAAAATACTTACTATTGCCCTTTGTATTTACATATGCATAACCTATTAGTGCATTTGTAAAATCTTTGTTTTTTTGATAGCACTCACTACGTTCAAAATTTGCATCAATTAAAAAAGCTCCTGTATTGTATTTAGCAATATAATTATTGTAACCTGCAACGGCAGCAGCACAATCACCTGTATTGTATTTTGCAAAAGCTGCCGAATAAGTAAGCGAATCTGCTTCCGACACTGAAATAGTTTTGCCATTTTCATTCATCAATTTTACATAATCTTCCGGTTTACCTTCCTCAACAAAAATCCTTTTAACTATGTCTGCAGCTTCATCTGCCTCTGCAGATTGAGGATAGGTTTTTATTAACGCTGAATAATTTTTTAATGCTTCTCCGTTGTTGCTGCTGTTGTAATAAGCAAGACCTAATTTTTGCAACGCTCTTGGTTTTAAACCACCTTCGTTTGATGCTATAATTGAATTAAGATAAGGAATTGCTTCGCTAAATTTTTCATCAGCAATATAGGTGAGTGCAATTTCCATATTGATATCCTGCTTTAAATTGCTCTTAGGATATTGTTTGTTTACACTGTTTAGAATGGAAATTTTCTCTGCACTGTTTTTAATACCGGCTATCATTGCTTTTTGATACATGGCATAATCACTTTGTGGCGAAGCTGCAGCAATAGCTGCAGCGTACATCGAATTTGCCCGTGGTAAATCTCTCTGCATATAATAGGCATCTGCATTGCGTAAAAATGCATCCTGCTCAATGGCTGTGGATGATGGGGTAACATTTTTTACAACCTGTTCAAAATATTGAGAGGCAATTTTATAATCTTCTTTTTGAAACCTGCTGTAAGCAATATTGTATTTTGTTGTCTGTTGGTTTGCTTCTCCCTGGCTTGGTACAGCACTTTGCAAAAATATGGTGAGGTATCTTATTGCATCATCATAATGCTGCTGACGGTAGGCAATTTCTCCTCTCCAAAAATTTGCATAAGCTGCATTTTTGCCGGCATTTGCATCGCTGATGATCTTTGCAAACAATTCATCTGCTCTTAAAAGTTGTTGGTCATTTACATATTCAATGGCTTTACCGTATAAAATTATTGGATAGACTTTTTGCATAGCAGCTGTCGGCCTATCCATAGTTTGATACAAAGCCAGCGCATCAGTATAATTGTTTGTTCGTGCAAGTAAAGAAACCAAAATTTCCTTTGCTTCAGCATCGTATTCAGAGTTTGGATAGTCTTTTAAATAGTTTTTTATTTCATTTAAAGCAACGTCCTGGTAACCTAATTCATAAGATAATTTTGCGTAATTAAACTTTGATACTTTTTGTTGCAATGCATTGCTACTATTAAATGCACTGTATTGAAATGCCGTTCTTGCATTTGCCTTTTCGCCGGTTTTTAAATACAGATCGCCTAACAAATACATACTGTTTTGCCCCATCGAATCTTTTTCATTGCTCAGTTGTTTAAAACCTTCAACAGCTTTTTTTGTATTACCTGCTATGTAATAACAAAAACTTAATTCATACAATACTTCTTTGGAAACCTTTTCAGAACTGTTTACATAAGCTTCCAATAATGGAAGGGCTTTATCATATTCCTTTTTCTCAAAATAAATCTGACCTATTAAAAGCCGCAATTGCTTGTCATAATACAATTGGGTTTTGCGGGATAATACACTTTCACCATAGCTTAATGCGTCTGCTTTTTTACCCTGAAAATAATAGATTTCTGCAATGTAGTAAGGCACTACACCTTTGTATTCATCAAAAGTTTCTACAAGCTTAAAAGCCATTAACGCCTCACTGTATTGTTTATCGTAATAACTTATAAAGCCATAATAATAATTTGCAGGGATGTAATATTTACCGGAGGACAGCTGATGTATTTCGTTGAATAAGGGTTTG
>JAYUZL010000069.1:0-3562 GCA_043751875.1 Ferruginibacter sp. | reverse complement strand
GATAAAAAAATTGGCGATAATCACTCCATCAAAATAATGGCAGGCTCTGAACTTAGAAAAGGCAATCTCGAATATTTTAATGCTTTCAGAAGATTTTTTGCATCAACGGCTATTGACGAATTGAATGCCGGTGGCGCAGCAGAAATAAATAATGGTGGATCAGGATCAAACGAAGCAAGGCTAAATTATTTTGGCAGGGTAAATTATGCGTATAAAGATAAATACCTGGTTGAATTTGTTTGGCGGGAGGATGGTAGTTATAATTTCCCTGCTAATCATCGTTGGGGATTTTTTCCGGGTGTTTCCGCAGGTTGGGTAATATCTGAAGAAAATTTCTTCAAAGAAAATGTACATTTTATTGATCGCTTAAAAATCAGGGGATCAATAGGCAAAACTGGTAATGACAAAATTCAGGTAGGTCCATACGGATCGCCATATACATTCCAATATTTAGGAACCTATGCATATGGTAATATTGTTGGAGCCCCTTACCTGCCTTTTGTTACCAATGGTTCTACTGAAAATGTGACATCTTATGAAACCCGTGTTCCAAATCCTAATGTAACATGGGAAGTTGCCAAACAGGCCAATATAGGTTTTGAAGCCTCTTTATTGAATAATAAATTGTCAGTTGAGTTTGATTATTTTAATTACAAAAGATCAAATGTATTGGCTTTCAGAAATGCCTCAGTTCCTCAGTCAGCAGGTATAACCTTACCCGCTGAAAATATAGGCAAGGTTAGTAATAAAGGTTATGATTTTACAATAACTTACAGAGATAAAATAAGCGATTTTAATTATTCTGTTTCAGTAAACGGAGGCTATGCAAAAAATAAAATCGATTTTTGGGATGAAGCACCAGGAAAGCCCGGGTACCAGCAATCTACTGGAAAACCCATGAATACAGGAACATACTACCAGGCTATTGGTGTATTTGCGGACCAGGCGACTATTGATAAAACACCACATTGGTCAGGTGCAAGACCAGGGGATATTATTTTTAAAGATGTTAACGGTGATGGTAAAATTGATGCAAATGATCAGGTAAGAAATGAAAAAACCAATGTGCCTACTTTTACAGGCGGTATTAATTTATACATGCAATACAAAGGGTTTGACTTATCTATATTAGGCCAGTCTGCAACGGGAGCAGTTAATTATATCAGTACAGAATCTGGAGAAATTGGTAATTACCTGCAAAGTTTCGCTCAAGGAAGATGGACACCAACTAATACTTCCGCCAGCAAGCCAAGAACCTTTAACAGAGGTAACGAATATTGGGTAAGCCAGGGTAATACTTATTTTTTGAAGAAGACAGATTACCTACGGTTAAAAAATCTTCAGTTTGGATATACCCTTCCTAAAAAAATGATTCAAAAATTAGGCATACAGGTATTCAGAGTTTATGTGAGTGGCTATAATCTTCTAACTTACAGTCCTGATTACAAAGATTTCGATCCGGAAGCTTCTGCCGGTAGTGGACAAAGCTACCCACTACAAAGAGTAGTAACAGCAGGATTAACATTAACTTTTTAATTTTTTTATATGAAACGTATATTATCAATAATTTTAGGTACGGTAGTGCTGATGCAATTGCCATCCTGTAAAAAAGAACTGAATATATTACCGGTTGATCAGTTTTCCGATGCTACCGTATGGCAGGATCCTGCATTAATTCAGACTTTTGTAAATAATATTTATAGCGGCGTGCCACATGGTTTTGGTTGTATCATGCTGGCATCTATGGCAGATGAATCTATGTACAATGCAGACTTTGGTAGCAGTAATGTTACCAAAAGCCTTATTAACCCCAGTGATTTTTCTATTTTTGATGCTAACTTCTGGGCTTCTGATCTTAAGCAATATAATTGGTCTACAGAATACAAATTTGTAAGGGCTACCAATGTATTTTTTAGTAAAATTGATGCTACTCCTATTGATGCTACCACTAAGGATAATTTGAAAGGTGAGGTACATTTTTTAAGGGCCTATATTTATAATAATCTCCTGTCTATTTATGGTGGGGTTCCTATTATTACAAAAGCATATGGTTTAGCAGATACATTCGCAGTTCCCCGTAATACTTACGAAGAAACCGTGAAGTTTATTACCGATGAACTGGATCAGTCCGCAATATTGTTACATGGTAAAGCATTAGATGCAGGAAGGGCTACAGAGGGTGCCGCACTCGCTTTAAAGTCAAGGGTTTTATTGGCAGCAGCCGGCGATTTTGCCAATAGCAGTGGTTCATGGGCAGGTAGTTACGGTCACAATGAATTAATTGGCAACGTGGGTGGTGATAGAACAGCCCGCTGGCAGACAGCAAAAGATGCCGCAAAAAAAATAATGGATTTGGGTACTTACAGTTTGTATATGCCCAATCCTGCAAGTGCTGAAGAAGCAACAAAAAATTACGCCGATATTTTTCTGAAACAAAATACTTCAGAAGATATTTTCTTTAAATTTTTTACTACAAAAGTTGATCAAAGCTGGGATGGTTATAATCCAGGTTTATACAACAATCCTAATGGCTATCACGGCTGGGGTAGTAATACGCCATTGCAGCAATTCGTGGATGCGTATGAAATGAATGATGGAACAAAGTTTAGCTGGAGTAGTTCTGATCAGGCTTTAGCTCCTTATACTAATCGTGACCCTCGTTTTTATGCTACTGTTAATTACGATGGTGCAAAATGGCGTACCCGTCCTGCAGATGTTATTGCACAGGATCCTATTGGAATTATTAATACTTCTAACAAGGAAAAATGGAATGGCACTGGCATTGACATTGTCCCAGGATTAGATACAAGGAAAAGTCCGTTTGAAGATTGGAATGGTACTTACACGGGTTATTTTTTAAGGAAATTTGTTGATCCTACAGTGGATGCGCAATTTAATAAACAAGTACAGCCATGGCGTTATATACGTTTTACTGAAATTGTGTTAAATTATATAGAAGCCTGTATTGGTTTAGGTCAGGAAACAGAGGCTAAACTATGGCTGAATAAGATAAGAAAAAGAGCTTTTATGCCTGATATTACTGAATCAGGTGCGGCACTTGTCACCAGGTACAGAAATGAACGCCTGATTGAACTAGCTTACGAGGGTCAGCGTTTCTTTGATATTCGTCGTTGGCTAATCGCAGCCCCCGCTTACAGTAATGCATTAGGAATAACTATCCTGCATAAACTTAATCCTGATCATGTTACCTACGGAACTACAGAGTATACTGTTAAAAGTGTACAGGACAGGGCATGGAATGCAAGATTTTATTTGTTCCCGTTAGCCCTGGATGAAGTAAACAGAAACAGCAAACTTGTTCAGAACCCGTTGTATTAATTTAGTGACTTTACTATTACAAAAAAAGTTGTCTATTGTAGACAACTTTTTTTGTAATAGTAAGCACTTAAAACAAGCAACTCAAAATATAGTTTTTCCAAAAAGTAGCGGTAATAGCCGATACAAAACTTTATTTTTTAATCTACTTTAAATACTACACCAAGTATTTCATTACCATATGTTAATATAATAAATTTATGAAATGAAAAATATACCTGTTTAT
>JAYUZL010000068.1:0-15186 GCA_043751875.1 Ferruginibacter sp. | reverse complement strand
CTGTATTTTATCCTGACATATTAACAGCGAAAACGCATCACTCCATTCTAAAAACCTGTTTAACCGATCAGCATATTTTTTATTAATATTTAAATTTTTCAAAACAGCTGTTCGGTATTTTTCCTGATCCTTTAAAAAATTATCGAGCCCCTTATCCGTCTTTCGTCTATCGCCATCGTATAAAAATTTTATGTGATGAGAAGTTAGCAAACCATTCAGCTGGCTTTTGGAGCTTCCAATTTCCATCAGGCTCAGCAATGGGGTTATATTGGTTTTACTTTTGCAGTCGGCAACTGTAAAGTTTCTCGGAGCACCTGCATCTGTAAGGTTTTGACGAGCCAGTGTTTCAGTTACGCCATCATCATGCTCTGCAATGGCAAGTAATGCAGGAACGATAATTTCTACAGGCAAATCAATATTATATTGATATGATATCATTGCAGCCAGCAATCCGTGCGAACGCTGCGTAATAATTTTCCACCCTTTTTGATGTGATGATACGATAGTATAAGTTTATAGGAGATGAAGTTTTTGCATACGCTTCTTCGTTGTATTTGTTTGTAATAATCATATCAAATTTCTACAAAAAATAATAGTGTTAACTTAAATCGCAGAGTATAATTACAATATCGCTAAATATATTTTCTACTTTGAGTGTAATGGTAAAATTAAAGGCGCCGTTTTTTCCTTTATACCTATCCTTCATCCAGTCGGTGTTATGTGCTTAGTTGCCAATGATATTACTGCTTGGGTAACCAGTAAAATTTTCATCCTATAAACCTTGGTAGCCTTTGTAATTTTTTTTTACACTTCCAGTAATCTTCTTCCGGCTGCCAGCTTTCATTTTTTATGTGTTGTGCTAAACCCTATTTTGCTGCTGCATCATTGTTAACTTCTATCCAATAGCCATCAGGATCTTGCAGGTAAATTTGTTTTATACCATCGGCTCTTGCATTAACGGTATTGGGTTTACCCAGCCAATCGGAATATGCAATCTTTATTGCTGTTAATCGGTTTGCGAATGCATCAATATTTTTTGTTGCTAAAGCCAGATGAACAGCCTTATTAACAACTATCGTTTCTTTTAACACAGATATTAAATGCAATTCTTTTCCTTCACCCAACGAAATCCACCGAATACCTTCTTTACTGGAACGGTTGGTAATTTCTTTTAATTGAAAAACCTTTGTATAAAAATCTGTAGAACGATTTACATCTTTTACTGAAAGTGCCAGGTGGTTAAAGTTAAAATGAAACAAAACACTGTCCTGTGCATACAGCAAACTATTAATTGAAAATACAATAAGTAATAATATTAGTTTTTTCATTTTAAAAATTTATTGTTTGTTTATAAATTTCTTCATCGGATCTTCTGTAAAGTAAACTTATTCGGCGAAAACTTTTTTTATTAAAATTTCATCATTTCACTTTATGTGCTTCCATATCTACTTCTATCAACTGCCCTTCTACCGCAAGGGCTTTTACTTCCAGCCCTATACCTGTGGGAAATTGTTTTTATAAATGGAATTGCGAAATGCGGATGCTTTTATAAAATCAGCCATGTTGGTGGTGTAAATATTTTCTGCAACTACATCATCGTAAGTATAACCATAATTCTGTAAAAATCTTTTTCAGGTCATTGTAGCAATTTTTCATTTGTTGCTCCATATTGCCGGGTGCTACAATAATGCCGGAGTCGTTCATACTTAGAGCCCCGGAAATTTTAAGATCATTACTAATTTTACAGCATGTGTGTAGCCATATTCTTTTTCAAGTTTGGGGCGTAGGTTAAAATATTCCGGTTTGTCCGGTGCAACAATTGTTTTTTTGTTATTTAAGTCTTTGCAGCTTTGTGCAGTAAATAATAATGCCAGCATCATAATTAGCGATTGAGTACAAATAGTTAATTTATGTGTCATTGCTTTTTTTAAAATTGAAAATATATAAATGAACTATCGCTCTCCTGTGCAAATACAATGGAGAGTAACAATATTGCCCATACAACACCAATGGTAATCCATGATGTTTTGTATGCAACTTTTAGTACACTTGTATTTCGCATTAGCCAATGAAATAAAAGCATTATGGGAATAATGATGGCTACTTTAATAACGGCAAGCGTTGTTAATAATGGTTTCCCGTTCCCTGCAAAACCAAACATGCTTTCCAGTAAATGACCAGCTTGTGAAAAAGTACCTGCTCTAAAAAGCACCCATGTAATATTTATCATCATAAAAGTAAAAATGGCATATAAAAAATTATTGCTTCTTTGTTTTTCTTCGATGATGATGGATCCATTAGCGGTAGTTAAACTTTTATCTTTTTTAAACAATCTTTCAGTAACTAAATACAAACCATGCAAACCGCCCCAGGCAACAAATGTCCAGTTAGCACCATGCCACAAGCCACCAAGCAACATGGTAGTCATTAATGCCAGGTATAATTTTACTGCACCATTTCTGTTGCCGCCAAGTGGTATGTATAAATAATCTCGCAGCAAGGTAGAAAGCGTAATGTGCCACCTCCGCCAAAAATCGGAGAAGCCGGTAGCTGCATAAGGGTAATTAAAATTTTGTGGCAATACAAAACCTAAACACAATGCTACGCCGATAGCGCAGGTAGAGTAGCCTGCAAAGTCAAAAAATATTTGCCCTGAAAAAGCCAGTACTCCCGCCCACGCATCTATAGTTGGTAGTTTATCTGTAGTATTAAATACACTGTTAGCCGTTTCTGCTAGCATACTGTCAGCCAAAAATACTTTCATAAAAAGCCCAAGTGTTAGTAAGAATAAGCCATGGAATAATTGCTTTTGTGTGACTTTGTGTTCGGTTTCAAATTGTGGTACAAGCTGAGGTGGGCGAACAATTGGTCCCGCAACCAAGTGCGGAAAGAATGTAACAAACAAAGAAAAATCCAACATAGATTTTACAGGTTCGCTCTTGCGTTTGTACATATCTATGGTGTAACATAATGTTGTGAATGTGTAAAAGGAAATTCCTGCAGGTAAAATAATATTTGGTTTTGCAGGATGAAAATCTAAACCTGCAAGGTTTACCAGTTGTTCAAAATTATCTAACAAAAATGCACCGTATTTAAAAAAGCAAAGCATGCCTAGGTTACCTATTAAACTTACTACCAGTAATATTTTTTTCTTTGTCGGATTTTCTTGTGTGTACAAAGCTTTTCCAACAAAAAAATCTACCACAGTAGAAAGCCACAATAGTAGTATGAATGGCGGGTTCCAAGCTGCATAAAAAATATAACTTGCAATTAATAAATTTATTTTTTTTATTTTCCAGGTAAGTGGCGGATTGTGCAACACAAGTATAATTATAAAAAATACTACAAATGTATATGAGTTGAATACCATGGTTAATTAGTTTTAGCGGTTGAAGAATGTAGGATGTTTGTTTCGCCCAACTGGATAATTAATTGCTGTGTATAAACGATAGCATCTTGCGGACTTAAATGAGATTCTTCCGGGCAAATCATTTTTGCAAGAACAGGATAATCTCCAAAAAGCGATAGTTTATTTGTTTGATGGTATATTTTATATTGATAGTTATTTATTGCTTACTCTTTTCGATTGTAAATGAATCTTTTTAAGTTTTAATTAAAAAAGTCAGATTGTTGTTATAAAATTCCGTCTCAAGGCTGACCTTGAGACGGAATTAAAATTTATTTGGAAATTATTTAGAACTTAGCTTGGGTTTATATATTAGTATTTCAGAAAAGTGGCTCTGCACTGCATCAGCATAATCTTTCATTAAGGTATCAAAAGATGCAGTACCACAAACAGCATTATACCTTTCTGCAATCATCTATTGCATTAGACTGTGGCTTTAATGATCCGGGATATTTTGCCCGTGTATTTAAACAGGAATTTGGTATAACACTACAGGAGTGACGTTTAGGGGCGAGGAAAGTATGATAATGATGTATTTACTATTTGTTTGCCTATATAATGTTTTTCTAATCAGAGTGTCCCCATTGAATGTTGATTTTGCATACCACAAACTTTGCGGTCTGATTTTACGAAACGTACTGCAAGTGGAAAAGGTTGCTGAAGAGAAGAGGCCACGCTTCAGCAAACTATATATCTTAAGGTTTATCAATCAACAATTGCAAAAATTAACGAGGACTTTTAAAACAATTTTTTTAAACCGGAATATCCTGTAATTATCCTCATTTAACCCTTCCTTGCTCTTCTTCTGATGCCGTTGTACGATCCCTTTTGTCTTTAATGCTCTTACCAAAATTATGAGTGAATGTGATTTTGAACGTTCGGTAACTGAATCGCAGTTTAGCAGTTGAATAGATATTCTCTGAAGGAATATCTGTAGTAACCCTGAAAACATTGCTGTTGAATATATCTTCGATTGCGAACCTGAACTTACTTTTATTGTCTTTACATTTTTTTTGTATCCCAAAATTTGCCATACCGAAAGGCCTTACTACAGAAGCGCCAAACAGCGCTTTACTGTTATAAAACTCTGATAGCTCAACACTGTAATTTTTAGGAAGTATAAAATTTTGTGAACTGTTGAAGCTATAATTTCCCTGCTCAATCGTAAAAGGACCTTTGGCATAAGATGCATTGATCTGTTGCCAGTTTCCCTGGATATTATTTTGCATATTCCACCATTTGGTAATAGTGATTGGAATAGCAATACTGAGGTTAAGTGTTTTGGTATTATCTAAATTTTGCGATGAAAGTATTTCTTTATTGTTATTACTGTTTGTTGGCTGAAAATTAGCAATTGATCCATCTTCAACAGTGTAAGACACAGAAAACGAAAAATGTTTTACCAGATAATCAAATTTATAAATATTGCTGAATGCAGGCTGTAAAGCGCTGTTGCCGGAAAAAAAAGTATAAGGGTCAATAAAGATCACAAAGGGAGCCATGTCTTTAAATGTAGGACGTGTTATACGCCTGCTGTAAGATAAATTGAAAGAATTGTTATCATTTATTTTTCTGTTTACAAACACACTGGGGAAAAATCTGCCGTATTTCCTGTCAACAATATTTGGCCGCAATTCACTCCCTAGATTGGATGTGGTGTATTCATAACGCAACCCAAGTTTGATACTTGTTTCGGTAAAAGCGGCAATGTCGAAGGTCGTATATAATGCAGCAATATTTTCTTTAAGGTGAAATTTTGAAGTTAGTTCCGATTCTTTAAGCCAGTTATTTTGGTGCAGGTTTTCTACTGCTACATCATTAGTAAATTTAGACAATCCCAGTTTTGCTCCGCTGGAAACATTTATTTTTTTACCTATCTTAAATGTGTAATCAATTTTACCTACCCTAAAATTCAGAGGTGTGTTTTTTGTACTTCTTGTAAGTTGTTCCCCGATGAATGTGCCTGAACCATTGCTGTAGTTATTTTTATAATCGTTGGGATTATTGTCTTTGTAATAGAGATAATCAAAGTCGGCCGACAAAACCTCTCCCGCATGAAATGTATGCGAGATGTTAACATTGCCCATATAATGCTTCCATTCGTTCAATTCATGATTAACAATAGAAACACCAGTATCAGCAACACTGTTTTTAAATATGGAAAGCGTATTGTCAGCTTCCATCTTCCATTTTGTACGGTAACCACCAATTAAAAACCCAACAATTGTTTTAGGCGAAACCTGTATATCAATTCCAATGCGTGCATTTTGCTGACCGTCTTCAGGGCGTCGGTTTGTTACAGAATTATTTTCCAGCAGCAAGCCTTGTGTTGAAGAACGATGTGCAAAATACCAATCCTGCTTTTGGTTGTTCCATGTAAATGAGTAATCGCCAAATAAATTGATCTTTTTATTGCGGTAATTAAAATTTATAGCTCCTGCAGGAAAGTAGCCATGACCATATCCTGCTGTTAGTGAATAAGAACCATTCAATCCTTTATTGGGATTTGTAACTAAAATAATATTGATAAAGCCGGCATTGCCCTCTGCATCAAAATTAGCCGGGGGTGTTGTGATCAGTTCTATACGGTCAATATTAGATGCATTCATACCACTTAACATCTGAACAACTGCATCCATCGGCATTTGCGATAACTTTCCATTAATCATGATCCTTACCCCCTCTTTACCACTCATTGAAATTGAATTGCTTTGGTGATTAACGATCACCCCAGGCGATTTTTCCAATACTTCCAGTGCGGTTCCGCCTGCTGAAGTAATGCTGTTTTTTACATTGATTACCATACGGTCTATCTTTTGTTCAAACATGGGTTTGCGTACTTCAACCGTTACAGTTTTTAAATCCTTTTCCTCTTTTACTAGTTGAGAACCAGCTACATTTACATCTCCTTTTTTCACTTCAACGGGTTGTGTAAAAACAGTTTTAAAACCGCTATAACTTATGCTGATCAGGTATCGTCCCGTTACTACATTCTCAAAACTAAAATTTCCTGCCGCATTGGTAACAGTTCCCTTTATTAAAGAAGAATCACTGTTGTTTAATAATAAAATATTTACGCCACCTAATGGTTTGTCTGAAGCTTCTGTAACATTTCCATAAACTTTTACCTGTGCCTGAACAGGTCTATGCAGGAAAACGAAAAAAATAAAAGAGAAAATTGTGATGATTAATTTCTTCATTTCCATTCAGTTTAAATTAAAAACAAATATAATATATTTAAACTAAGTTTGAATGATTTAAAATGAAATCATGGGTTTGCATTTCAGGATTGTGATAACTGTTGAGGATCTCTTAATTAAAAACTGTTTATCACTTTCAGAAATTTATAGCTGATAAAAATGCCTCTCCTTGGTTAATCAAAGTTTTGTAATTGTTATTTGTTTTGTCCTAAAATAAGTTACACATAAGAATGTAAATGATGGGCAAAAAATAAAAAACTATTAAAGCGTGTCTGCACCCCGCAAACTCTGCGGCCTTAATTTACCTAACGTCCGAAAAAGCGAGGAAATTGCTGTGAAGTAGCTCACCATAAGCAAGGTAATGTTGGTAGCAGTTCACTTTTTCGATACATAAATTTAATTGCAAAGCGACCATAAATATCTGCAACTTTTATAAAGTCAGGTGGCCCTGCCGGTAATTTAATCTGTTATTCAAACATATTTTCAATGCCTGCCGGAAAATTATCCAAATACACTTTTGAGTTACTTATTCCAACAACTTTCATGGTATGAGGAATATTTATCGGTAAAAAAATTGTGTCGCCACTTTTTAAAACCGACTTCTTGTAGCCAAATGTAAACTCAACTTGCCCTTCTAACACTTTGTATACTTGGTCTTCGTTTTGGTGAACATAAATCGGAATTTGAGTGTTCGGAGGATTGAAAAAGTATATAGCCAAAAACTGTCAATTCGTGTTGTTTCCTATTAGTTTAAATTGTTGGTGATCACAAAGAATATTTTATTTTTTTCCTTCGTAGTTAAAAACAATTTTTCTTGTATGAGGTTTAAATTATTGCCCAAATAATTTTGAAATACATAATACAGAATTCAATTCTAAAAGTCATGTCGTTGCGATAAATTTTTTTCTGTCTATTATTTATAAAATTTAAAATTGTTGAAGAGTGCTTGATGTAGTGCGAACAAACATAAATATGGGGCATAAAAATAACTGGCATATATATAAAGTTCCGCCTAAACGGGACATAGTGCATTGCTTTCCGTATCCGTGCTTGCATTTGAGAAATGTTTACCGAAATAAACTTTACACTTGCTCACACTACTTTTAACAGTAAGTTGAAATCAGTTATTTATACCACCTGAGGTATCGCCAACGCAATGCTGCGAAGGAGATTTAATTTTTTTATTTTGAATCAAATTCAAAAAGATTTCCGGGATTTCCTTTTTTCCCTTCTGAACTTATTATCAATTTTCCCTGGGGGTTAAAACAAATCCCCTCCGGCTGCTCCATCAAAGCTTTGTCAATAGATTGATAAGATTTTAAAACACCATCATGTGTGAAAATTGCCATGCCTTTGTTGTCTCTTGTTGATAGGATATAAATATCATGTGTAATTGGGTGTACGGCTATAGCAGAAGGATTAAAACTGAGACTATTCCCGGTAATAGTTTTAAAATCATTTGGATGTATAACCATGAAAGGTTTTTCACTCAATTGCGATTTCTCCATATTAAAACTATACACTGCTTTTGCAGAATCTTCCCCGGTACCTGAGTTATCTTTGCAGGCAATCAGCAATTGTTTTGTTACAGGGTCAAAACACAAGCCTTCTGTATTGTTGTCTTTGCTAAGACCTGTTTTAATTTTTTCTACCTCAGGTTTATTTTGCCAGTCAGTGATTTTAAATAAAGTTCCATGGCTCCATAAAGCATACACAATATTATCTACGATAGTAACATCTTCAATATCAACTTTAGCCTTGTCTGTTTCTTCAAAAGGAACTGTTTTCTCAAGTGTTGCATTTTTGTCGTCAAACTTTACAAAATATAGGCTTGGACGTAGATCTTCAATTAAAATTAAATGATCTTTATCTATCCAGACGTTACCGGATACTTCTACCAGCGCAGCTGGTAATACCCAACTATGTGTAGGTTTTTTTAGATCGTAACTAAAACTGCTTTTACTTTTTGAAACAGTATCAGTATTTTCTTTTTTCTGTGATAATGGAGTTTCCTTCTGCGTGTTACTTTTACAGGAGAATAAAATAAAGACAGAGAAAACGAAACTGTAGATTCTAATTTTTTTCATAGAATAAGATTGAGAATTTTTTAGTAGAATGATTACGTTTGCCTAGGACAGATTCGATTTTTAAAAATAAGCTTTTCAAATGTACACATGACAATAATATAATAAATCGGGCACATCTTTTATTATAAAAATCATTCGAAATAGGAGAAAGCCTAAGTATTTATTTTTAATTTCGACATGCTTTTTACAACTTAAATTTTAATTTGATTTATTAAAATTATTTTTTTTCTGGTAGATAAATATTGAAAGCTGCACCTTTGCCTTCTTCTCCTTCAGCTTCTATAAATCCATCATGTGCTTCTGCAATTTTCTGACAGATGGAAAGGCCAATACCTGAACCTATGTATTGCTGACCATGAAATCGTTGAAACATTTTAAAAAGATCTTTTTTAAAGGCTGGGTTAAAGCCAACCCCGTTATCAGCGACGGTAACTTTATAATAATGATGTTCACTATTAGGGATGAGAACATTCATGCTTTTTTTATCAATTAATTGACTGCTGATTGTTATAACTGGTGGCCTACCTTCTTTAGTAAATTTCAAGGAGTTGTTTATAAGATTTTCAAATAATTGCTTTAGTAGAAACGCAATGCCTTGTATTACCGGCAGATTTTCCCGTTGCAGACTTCCGCCTGTCTCTTCTAAACTTTCTTTAAGTTCATTTTGTAATTCATCAAATATCACATTCAAATCAGTGTTAACCAGTTGTTTTTCTTCATTCACAACTTTTGCATAAGATAGCAAATCAGATATGAGGTTTTGCATGCGACCTGCAGAATTTTGCATGCGAATTATATTTGTTTTTACAGATTCTGGAATTTCGGTTTCATGTTTTTGTAAAATAATTGATGCATACATCTGAATTTTGCGAAGCGGCTCTTTTAAATCGTGGGTGCTGATCCAGTTCATATTAGCCAGTTCTTCGTTGGCTTTTTGAAGTCTTTCGTTCAGGTTCATGTAGCGGCGTTCTTCTTCATTCATATCTGCCAAATGAAATTGGTGTCGAATATAAGAGGAAATAAAAGTCGCGGCTTTGATTTCAGGTTGTTGCCATACAGCACTTTGGCCTTTAACTGCTTCTTTCCATAAGGTAAAAGATTTACGTGGGCTAAGGATTTGATTTTCCAAATCTTTATTAATAGATTTAGATGGATCGCCTGCCCAGTTCACCGTTTTTTCCACCTCCTGCCTTATCCAGGCAATGCCATTTTTTGTATTCCTACCTATTGGAATATAAACCACACCGGCAACCAAATTTTCTAACGTTGAAGCTTGGGGGTAGCTGTCGGCAATTCTTGTAGTTTGAAAAACGTCTTGATCAATTGAATTGTGAAGCCATTTCATTAAATCAATTAATTGTTCATCTTGCGGCAGCGGGCCATTTTTATAAAAAGTATCTTTAAAAATAATTACTACTGCATCTGCATTTAATAGATTTTTTAATTGAATAAGGGTATCTTCCTGAGCCAGGTTTTGTTCATCGCCTGTCAAAATTTTATGCAGGCTATCAAGTTTTTTTTCTGTTTCTTTTACAAGCTCAAATACATCAGCCACCTGGCGTACATCAATCTGAGACGAAAGAAAAATACCCTGCAAATGCGCTGCTAGCCTAACATGGTAAGGAATATATTTGGGTGAATAATGGTGGCATGAAATCAAGCCCCATAGTTTTTCCTGTTTAATAAGGGTAATGGTTAAAGTGGCACCAACCCCCATGTTTTTTAAATATTGTATATAAATAGGCGAAAAGCTCCGCATCGTAGAAAGACTGAGGTCTATACTTTTATTATCGGCATTTTCATCTAAAGCATATAGTGGAACATTGGTTGCCTGTACGTTGGCAAGCATACGTATGCGTTTCAGTAAAAAAAGTTCTCTCGCCTGTACCGGAATATCAGAAGCGGGATAATTTAAGTTTAAGAAAGGCTCAATGGTTTCAATTCTGCTTTCCGCATATACCTGCCCGTTGTAGTCTTTGTCAAAGCGGTAAATCATCACCCTATCATATCCGGTAATCTTTCTGGTTTCATCGGCCACATCCTGACAGAGCATTTTAAGATTATCGGCTCTTTCCGTTGAGTAAACAAAACGATTTGTTTGAAAAAAAAGATCAGGCAGTTGCAATCCTTCTTTGCTTAAAGGTTCAAACTCCATTACAATATTTTCTTTTGTAGAAAAGGCAGTCACATGAAAACTTTGATGGCCGACACTAAAAGCAAAAGGCATTACTACTTCTTCTGTTTTTGCAAAATAGGCTGATAAAGCGTCTGCATCTTCTGCATTAACAAATTCAGAAAAGGGGTAACCAAGAATTTGTTTTAGAGACTTGTTAAAAAGCGTAGTGCAGTTTTCACTGCAATACTGAATGGTATTATCTGTTTTATTCAAAGCCACTAAATAGCCGTAAGATTGTATGCTTCCAGGTATGTGAATAGCTTCGGATTCGCAATTGGTAATCGTTATATTGTCCTTACTAGTAAGGTTTTTAAGATTCATGTTGTATTAGATTAATTGAAGTATTGTTAAACCAATGATGCAGTATGTTGAAAGTTTGTGATGCGCTTTTAATAATATCTTCTTCCATGCCTGTAGATGCCATGCAAAATTCCTGTAAAAAATTCTTCCACCGACTACCGGTTTCGGAGCCGTAAGCCGTAAGGTATTTTGCTTTGCCTGCTATATTTTCAATGCCCCATGTTGTTTTTAAATGTTTATAAATAACGGAGCCACCCAATATTGACCCTTCAAGCACATACATACCGCCAAGTGCTGAAGCGTTTGATTGATATACTTCTGCAAAAAAATAATCGGTTATAACAGGAACACTTGCTTCGTCAATGGCAAGCATATTGAGATCAGACACAAGTAAATGACTTTTGCGTCTTTCTTCTATATCGGGAATGCTGAAAAGAAGCATAGGAAAAACAATGTTTTCAAAACCTTTTACAAAACCATAAAGCAAAGAAAGGTAGGTGGCATAATCAGCAGCACTTACCTGCGTACCAAGCAGGTTTTTTGAAGCGGTGTTTTGTTCAAGCAAGTTGTGATGATATGCTGTGCGTGTTCGTAAGCTTTGTAAAAACATGATCGTTTAAACTTATTATTGTCAATTATTAGTTTTTGTTGATTACCAGTTTTTTTGGATGCAGGAAGAAATGGCATTTTTAAAATCCGTATAGCTGGTCGATTTCACCATGTAAAAATCAGCTCCCTCAGCATAGGCTGCTTTTATTTGTTCTTCGTGAGAAGAAGTGGAAAGTATAATTACTTTAATATTTTTCCAGCGTTCGTGTGTTTTAATTTCCTGTAGGCAAAGCATGCCGTTTTTTAAAGGCATATTCAGGTCTATAAAAATGAGATCCGGAAAAACTTCTGTTTCTTCCAGCATTTTCATCAGCTCTATTCCGTTGGAGGCCAGTTCCAGTTTTAAATCAAGTGCTAAATCAGTCAACACATCTTTAAATATATCAACATCTTCCATATCATCTTCAGCCATTATTATTTTGTTGATATACATTTAATTATGGGTTAGGAATTTGATTTAAGATGTTGCAATTGTAATTGTGGTAAGTTATTCTTTTTATTGCTAGTGAATGCGCAAATTAAAAAAAAGATTTTTGCTTTCTTATTATTATACGAGTTTCTGCCGCTTTTTATATCTTACTCGGTTTGTAGTCGCTGTGTCGTTAAAACATTAGCTATAACAGAATATCATATGTGAGCACTTAATTTTCCTAATTTATAAATATCTAAAAAAGAGTGGAGTGACCGTAAATATTGTAAAAAAATATATCTGGCATTACAAATAACCGGCATACATAAATTAGGGTTCACAAAACGGCAGTTTGCGCTTTGCAAGAGAATTCGTTAGGTGCGTTCTAATTTAACGCTAAACAAAGTAAATTTTACAGTTATTAATACATCATTTATCGTAAGTTAAAAATGATGTTTTAAGCTGCTGCGGGCAAAGCCGACTTTACTGCAAAAAAGTACATTGCTAAGCTCAATTTATTAAAGTACTGTTGCATTCTGAGTTTTCTTTTTATACCTAAATATTATTTTTTTAATAAAATAAAAAGTACAATAGCTCCTAGCGCAAAGGCTGCCTTTGTATTGAGCATAAAGGTTGCACCGCTGCGTGCGTAAGCAATACCACAAACATATATCATCAGGTAAATAGGTGAATTTGACAGAGCTGCAAAAAATATTGTACTTGGTTGCAGCAGCTCCTTTGCCAATTGCTTCTAGTGTAAAGGCGGAATATTCTGCATAGCTCAAACCCATTACTATTGCGTAAAATGAAGTCTATATAACGAACATCATTTCTGTTCGGGGTCCGCAAGCCATACATACAGCCGTAGCTGCACCTATTAATCCAAAAAGAAGATAAGCATTTCTGCGGTTCATACGGTCGCAAATCCAACCACCAATCAGGCAGCTCAAGGCAGAAAGTAGACCCCCTGCAACACCTGTTACCACTGTTACAGTATCAGCAGTTACCACCAATTTCTGTACGTTGCTTTGTATTTACTGAGCCAGCGGCATGGAAAATATAGAATTACAACAACTGCCACCTGTACTGTATAGACAAACCATAATAAATATCCGCTGCCGTAGGGCAAACTTCCCTCTTCAAAATGATTAAAGTCTAAATCTTTCACTGAATGTCCGGTTGCAAAGAAAGCAAGCCATGAAATACTGGGGATGAGAAAAATGTGAACTACAGAATTGAAGAAACGCAGTTCGCCAAATACAATCGCCCGATATGTTGGTGGTGTTGGCCCCTTACAATGCACCTGCAGATGCTGCTAAAGTGGGAGTAAAAATATTAGAAGGAATTATTGTCGCAAAACAAAATGACTTTACCAAAGCTAGCCGCTTATTGAATGAAGGCGTGGCACTTGAGGATGCAATGATTTATAACGAACCCAAGTACTGGTTACTTCCGGCAAGAGAATATTTAGGTACTGTTGTATTACGATAAGGAAATTTATTAAAAGCAGTAGATGTTTTTGAAGAAGACCTGAATGAGAACCCAAACATTCATTGGTCATTGTATGGGCTATACAAGGCATTGCAACAACAGAAAAAAACTGCTGCCGCCAAAGCAATAAAAAAGCAATTTCATAAAGTTTTTGAAAATGCTTATATAGTACCTGGGGTGATGTTTTTTTAAAAATGAAACAGATAGATTGGGTTGCGGTTGAACACTGTTTTTACATACGCCTTTATAGCATACAAATTTTTGTTGCTCATTAATTAGTAAATTTGGCTATGCCTGACATTGCTAACAGAAATGATGCTCCTTCAAAAAAAAAGATTTTTTACCCTATAAAAAATCAACTCAAAAATTACCTTATAAAATATGACAGAGAAGTAAAATTACCGGTGCAGTATTCGGATATGTTGCGTTTTACATACTCATCGCCATTGTTTGATAAGAACGATAAAGACACGCTTTGGCAAACAGTAGTGTATAATGAATCAGAAATGAAAGAGTTGCATCCGGGGCTTAAATTTATTTATGCCCTTATGAATGCCTCAGGCCATTTGGAAGTGATGCAGCATTTATCGGTATCCAGAATTGACTACTGTACATTTGGAAACTCGAGACCATTTAGAGTACGAATTATAAATCGTTTAAATGATAATTACGATCATTTTTATGTAAAAGTAGCTGATGCCAGCAGGGTTTACGGGCTTGAACTTGAGCATATTTTATCGCCAAACCGTATTAATTATTTAACTGATGGCAACACGTTGATTGAAGAACATATAGCAGGCCTACCGGGAGATTTATTTTTACAGACATTACAAAACGAGAATAAATTTAACCAGATAAGAATTTGCAAAGAGTTTGTAAAGTTTAATGAGCGCTGCTTTGTGAGATTGCTTGGCGATATGAGATCGTATAATTTTGTGGTAGATATTACCCCTGATATTGAAGGCAATCAATACCGTATAAGGGCAATAGATTTTGACCAACAATCCTACGAGGGCAGGCTGAATCTCTACCTGCCGCATTATTTTAAGGAAAATAACCCGTTGGTATTTTTGGGCCTGGAACATATTACCGAAGAAAGCATGCGCCAATACCAGCAGGAAGAACGAAGCCTGATTGGCCACAGAGAAAAACTGGGCAGAGCCCGCCTGAAAGAATTATTTGAAGCATCATTGCCTGATGAAGTTGCACCCGTTGACAAAACGAGAATGCTTGCAAAGCATCTGGCAGCCTATCACAAAGACAATAATTTTTTAAAAATTACACACATGGGTAAATTAGTATTGGCACATTTATATAAATGTTTGGAGGTTGCTTAGGATACGCTACACTTCACTTACCGCATGATGAAATAAAATGAGATTGAGAGTCAAAGTTTTCAGAATTATACAATTACAATTAAAATACAAAATCAATTTAAAATACAAATGCATGAAAAAATTTCTTTTGGTATCGCTGCTATCTATTTGCATCAATTCTTTGTTTGCACA
>JAYUZL010000067.1:0-3065 GCA_043751875.1 Ferruginibacter sp. | reverse complement strand
ATTTACAGAAGCAAGTGAAGGATCGCCATCATAAAAAGAAACTTTTATTCCTTTGGGAATACTGCCTTTTGTAAATTTATTACAAATAGTAAAGCCAGTGAACATACTGTCTTTGCCGGCACAGGCAATACTATCAATAGTAATTGTAAAATCATTGTAAGGAGGAATTTTTATTTCTACATAAGAGCTATCAAAACAACCCAGCGAACTGGTGGCAACAAGTAGCTTTTTTACAGTTGAAATTTTTTGCGCCGGAATAAAAAATGGATTGGCGCAATTGGTGCAACTCATGTTCTGTGAAGTACTCCACACAAAAGAGGAAATATTTGCCTGCGTTGGTAAAGCAGTCTCACTTAATTGTAAAGTATCGCCTGGCAGCATTGTAGCTGTTGCTGGAACCGCCGTAATTTTAAATTGAAAATCTTTGGCAAATGTTATATTGTTTGAATAATTTAATTCCTGCATACCAGTTCCTGGCAAAACCAAAGGCTTGGTTTTACCGCTATCATTAAATACGGCGTATAACTGATTAGAGGCTGGCTTACCAGCATCGACTACTACAGTATAACCAAAATAACAGCAATTACCAACAATAGGATTTGGTAAAAAAAAGGTAGCTCCTATTTTATGGGCACCGGCAATTGAAGGGTCAGCATCATAAAAACTTATAGGAATATTTGCCGGGATGGTAGCATAACCATAATTACATACCAGTAAAGTGAGCCTCACTTTTGTTTGCTGGTAACATTCCACGTTGTTAATAAACAAAACCCCATCCTGCGTTGCATCAGCCACAAAAACGGGGTAAGATATCGTAGTATCGCTGCATGTACCATTTATTGCTATAAGCCGGAAGGTATAATTGCCCGGCTCCATAAATACATAGTTCAGGTTTGCAGTTGTACTTGCTACACTTTCTGTTGAGCCGTTAAAGGTTAACAGCCATTCGTAGGCGGTGGCATTTACTGAAGTGTTTGCGAAATATATACTATCAGTTGAAACAGGAAATTTTGATGCGATGGTACGTTTATTTGTATAAAAGTTTGCTGTTACGCCACATGTAACAATGATAAAATCTGTAAAGGCTGCAAAGCAGTTTGCATCGCTGTTAAATGCTTTCAGTGTTACCTTATAACTTCCAGCTGCACTAAAAGAGGTGGAGTAATTAGTGCTTGTTGAAACAACCACATTATTTACGAGCCATTGATAGTTGCTGGCACCTGAAGAGTTATTGGTGAAATTAATAACCCCTCCCATTACAGGCTGTACATTGTCTCTTGAAAAATTGGCAGTTATATTTTCGGCACATGGCAAATTGCATTCATTTAGTAAAAGGCCACTCCGTTGAGTTATAATAGCTGCACGCATTCTTTCCGCCTGGCCTTCTGTAAATTCATTATGGCACCCATCATTACCATAATCCATAAAATCAGATATCAGATCCGGTACATCATTCAGGAAAAAACCATTTGAATGATTTGACAAGGTATCCGTTGAGCAAGAGTTTTGCGGACTGTTGCAAGAAAGCGAATTACCAATAGAGGCGTCCGGAGGTGTATCACAAACACGGTCACCTTCTGTTGAACAATTGCTGTTAGCACAGTTTAAGCCTTCAAAAGTATGGTAGAGGCTAAGGTAATGCCCCATTTCATGCGGCAACATAGGACCAGGGCTTACACCAGAAATTACAATACCATCCAAGAGCATGCTGCTTCCCGGGAAAGTTGCATATCCACCCTCTCCAAGACGGCTCCAAACACCACACTGGAAGTTAGCAGAAATTTCTTTGTCGATGTTTTCCACGATCCATATATTAATATACTTGGAAGGATCCCAACGATTCAAATTTTTTAATTTCTCATCTGCAATATCCGGATTAAAATGGATTCCAAAAGACGAAGAAGTTCTTGTTATACCCGTGGTATTTCCTCCGTCAGGGTCTTTGCGTGCCAGGCAAAATTGTATTTTTGTATCGGCTCCTTTACTTGCTATGTAGGCTCCTTTTTTTCCAAAGGCATCATTCAAATTATTTAGTAAAATCACTACCTGGGCATTGGTAATGGTTGCAGGATTTGGATTAATGATATGAAATACTACCGGCAGCATAAAGCTGCTGTCTCCAAGTGATCCTGATATTGATAATATCTGCTGGTTAATACTATCTTCCTTAGCTTTGAAGTTACCATTTATGCGCAAATTATTTAACAGCATATCTGTTCCGCAAACCCTTGTAGCTGCATTAGTATTTGTTTGCTGGATCTTGTATGTTGACGGTTTTACTTTTTGACCAGCAACTATACCATATTGAAAGATAAACAGCAAAAGCAATGTATATTTTACCCTGGAAGCTTTTTTTCTCATTTTCAATCTTGCTTTGAAACAATTAATTACTTTACGAATTTTACTGAAACGTATATGCTGAATTAAGGAATTTCCCTAAGTCAGGGCTGGATATAAATCAATGCGCTAGATGCGTAGCCTTTTCATATTTAGTTATCAGGTGAGAATAGACTTACCCACTTGTGGTTAAACCAATCTCGACTAACCGTTAACGAGGCCATTGAGCCATCCAGTATTTTTTGTCTAATTAGTGTTGAATTATAAATTTAATAAGTTATAATGAATTTGTGTGTTAGCTTCAGAGGGGCTAAGGTAAGTCGAGAGGATTATGGAATTGGACAACTAACAAACGTTTTGATTTACTCCGAGTGAGAAGAAAAAATGTGTCCTTTAAATAAAATAAAAATAACTCCTTTTTTGTAGATGGTACGTTGTATCCCAATTACGTATTAAACATATTCAAAAATTTCCAACTGACCAAATTCTGATGTGTTTCAAAAGAATAAAAAATAACCAACCCCTTAGTGGTTGTCCCTTTAAGCAGTTTAAATACAAAATGATCTGCTGTCAAATAGCAGAAAACCGGGCAAAATAATATCCGATTCAAACAACAGGGAAGAGATATCTTAGCAGAGTTTGAGCAACTTTAATATTAACTATGTAATTAAAAATACCAACTTACAATACTCCCGAAACACGAAGCTTGCAATAGGAAAAAAACATAA
>JAYUZL010000066.1:0-4304 GCA_043751875.1 Ferruginibacter sp. | reverse complement strand
CGCAGCAGGCACAAAAGCCAGGGTTTTGGCGTGCCTTCACAAAGAGGAAAATCTTTAGAATATTTTACAACAATAAAAGGGGAGAAACCTTTAAATGATTTGATGGATGGAATTGACTCAAGCGCTTTCAAAACAGAAAAAGCAAAAGAATATTTTAGTATGGTGAATGATATTATTAGAGGGTATGATTTTTTCAGCCCCAATAAATCAATTAAAGATCTTGAAGCGCTTTCTAAAACTTATGTTGAATTTAAATCTTTCATAACAAAAGATAAGCAGGAACTTACTCAAAATTTAATTGCACAGTGCGCCGGTTTGTATATGGAGGCAACTGCTTTAAATCAATTGAATGTAATTGGCGACAGTATTAGAATCAGATTATCTTTTATAAATCGTTCTGCTGCAAACATTACAAATGTAAAAGTAGAAACTTTTGGTAAATCATTTTCCTTTAATAATACAACAGCAAATGAAAATCAGGACATAATTGCAAGCGTAAAACTCGATGAAAAATTACATGCAACTCAGCCTTATTTTTTAGAAAAACAAATGAACAGCGGGGCTTACGTAGCCGAACAGGAAGATATTGGCAAACCTGAAAATCTTAATTACTATGCTGATTTTAAGATGATCATCAATGGTAATTCTTACACTTACAGAAAGCCGATAAAATATAAATATACCGATCCAGTAAAAGGAGAATTGTACGAACCTATTCAGCTTGTATCACCTGTATTTATAAATGCTACACCAAATCTTCTGATTTTCTCCAATAATAAAACAAATGAAAAAAAACAGATTGACTTTACCATACAATCAAACAATAAATTAAATGAAAAAATTAAATTTTACTCTACAATTGGAAAGGATAGTAAACTCGTTGTTGATACATTAATGGTACAGGAAAAAAATTCAAAGTTGAATATACCAGCAACGTTTAACGGCAATGATTTTAAAAACAATGAAACTGTCTCTATTGGAGGAGAATTGGTGGCAGCATCAATGAATGAGCGCCAATATACTGCTCTTAAAAAAATAAGTTACGATCATATACCTGATGTCTTTTACAATTATCAGGACAAAATAAAAGTTCTTAAGATTGATTTAAAAACTGTTGGCAGTACAGCAGGATATATTGCCGGCGCAGGAGATAAAGTGCCACAGGCGTTGGAAGAGCTTGGTTATAAAGTAACCATGCTTACTGAAAAAGACATCACTTCATTTACCTTAAAACAATTTGACGTGGTAATTACCGGTGTGCGTGCTTATAACATTCATGCATGGCTCAGCAATGTATATCCTCTATTAATGAAATATGTAAAAGATGGAGGTGTATTGCTCACGCAATACAACACAAATAACTCAATTGGTCCGGTAAAAGCTGATATTTCTCCTTTTCCTTTTACCATTAGCAGGAACAGAATTACAGATGAAACAGCAGTAGTAAATTTTTTATTGCCAAATCATCCCGTATTAAATTACCCTAATAAAATCACTCAAAATGATTTTGAAGGGTGGATCCAGGAAAGAAGTATTTACAATGCAGAAAAAACAGACGCTGCCTATCAAAAAATAATCAGCATGAAAGATCCCGGTGAAGCAGAGCAGGATGGAAGTCTTATTGTGGCTGATTATGGGAAGGGAAAATATATTTATACCGGGCTCGTATTTTTTAGGGAACTGCCTGCAGGTATCCCCGGAGCATACAGATTATTTGCAAATTTGATAGCTAAACCGCGGAAGTGATAATGAATATTATTGACTGGATAATACTGGTAACTGTGTTGTGTTGCATTGTTGTGTATGGCATTTACAAAAGCCGTACAACAAAAAATTTAGAAGGATATTTTTTAAGCAACAGAAGCATGCCATGGTACCTCGTTCTGTTAAGCATAATGGGAACGCAGGCTAGTGCCATCACATATCTTACTGGTCCCGGTCAGGCATATACAGATGGAATGCGGTTTGTGCAATATTATTTTGGGTTGCCCTTTGCTATGATTGTTATAAGTATATTTTTTGTTCCGGTTTTCAGCAAACTAAAAGTTTTTACTGCTTACGAATTTTTAGAAAAGCGATTCGATATAAAAACAAGAACCTTTACTTCCTTTTTATTTTTAATTTCCAGAGGCTTAAGTACAGGAGTAAGTATTTATGCGCCCTCCCTTATTCTATGTTCTATTATGGGTTGGAATATTTATTACACCAATATTTTAATGGGTGGAATTTTAATTATTTATACCATGAGTGGGGGGGCAAATGCAGTTGCACACACTCAAAAATTGCAGATGATCATTATTTTCATTTCTCTTTTTTTGATAGGTTATATTGCGGTAAGTATGCTACCGGCGGGCATGGGCTTTAAAGAAGCTGTTAGGGAAGCAGGGACTTATGGTAAAATGAATATAATTACTACAGGCTTTACTGCCAACGGATTTGATTGGAAAGACAAATACAATATCTGGAGTGGTTTGATTGGGGGTTTCTTTCTTGCATTAAGTTATTTTGGTACCGACCACAGCCAGGTTGGTAAATATTTAACAGGTAAAAATATTGCAGAGAGCAGAAAAGGATTGCTGATGAATGGACTTGTAAAAGTGCCGATGCAATTTTTTATTTTGCTGATCGGTATTTTAATTTTTACTTTTTACCTTTATCACAAAGCACCTGTATATTTTGATGATACAAAAATTTTAGCTGCTAATAAAACTGCATTGGCTCCACAATTACAAAAAATAACTGAAGCTTATAATAATGCCTCTGAGCGAAAAGATGCAGCGGCTATGTCAGCAGAACGTTTAGCTTATAAAACTGAATTAAAAAAAGCTTTGCCTGGCGATGATGCAAACGATACTAACTTTATTTTTCTTCGTTTCGTAAAAGATAATTTACCTATCGGGCTTACAGGATTATTGTTTGCTGTTATTTTTTTAAGTGCCTGGGGAAGCATTGCAGGCGCATTAAATTCGTTGGCAGCCTGCACGATGATTGACTTTCACCAAAAATTTTTTACTGCTGAAAAAACTTCTTTGCAGGACTATAAAACTTCGCAATGGTACACTTTCGGCTGGGGTTTATTCTGTATCATCATTGCCATGTTTGCTCAAAATATTGGCAACAGTTTAATTGAAGCGGTTAATATTTTAGGTTCTATATTTTATGGAGTTATTCTGGGTATTTTCTTAGTTGCATTCTGGATAAAATACGTGCAGGCAAATGCAGTTTTTATAGCTGCTTTGATTGCTCAAATAGGCGTAATTGTTATTTACAAGGCTGATATTATTTCCTTTTTGTGGTTGAATGTAATTGGGGTGATCTTTGTTATTTTTATTAGCTTATTTATTCAGTTATTTTTAGGTAATAAAAAAGCCGCTTTATAAAAAAGCGGCTTCCGTCTTATTAATATTGTTTATTTCAACTTCTTCATTAAGTCTTCATTCATTTTTACATAATCTTCATTTTTTTCTTCCCTTGCAAGTTCTAACGATGTTTTAGAACTTGCCATTGCTGCAGCTTTATTGCCCATTGCCTGTTCTATTTTTGCTTTGTAAATCCACATCCAGTATGCTTTTGGTTGTGCCTTTACTGCTGCAGTAATATTTTCCAGAGCTTTGGTATTGTTTTTATCGTATTCATTGTAGAACTGAGCAGCATTCCAGAAAGGCTTCTTTTCACCCATCATATCTTTTTCTAATGCAGCACGCATACGGTCTTTTATAAGTGCAGTTATTGGTACAGCTACTGCAGTTTTATCCCACATAATGTGTAATTCACAACTTTCAGGTTTGATATTAGCAAACTGCATTGTAAAAGTTTCTACTGCATCTTTCATTTTCATTGAAGGTACTTTAAACCGAACCACATCATCAGATTGAGTATATCCGTTTGACCCCCAGTTTTTTGTTCCTTTGTTTAAAATAATTTCCCACATTCCTTCAGCAGGAATTGTGTACAGTGCGTAAGATCCTGTATCTATTTTCTTTCCACCCATTTCTACAGGTTCATTAAATTTTATAATAGTTGCACTGTTTGCACCGGTGCGCCAAACAGCATTGTAGGGAACAAGATCACCGAAAATTTTTCTTCCCTTTATGGAAGGACGACTGTAGATGAGCTCAATACTTCCAAGTGCAAAGTCCTGTTTTATCATTTGTGTAGGAGAAGGTGCGGGCATTTTCATTTGTGCATTTACCATGTTTGCTGCGCATAACAATGAGAATGCAAATAATAGTTTTTTCATTTTTGTTTTTTTATTAATATTAGTGTGAGGTGATAAATTTTTATTGAAAATATACTTTTACTGT
>JAYUZL010000065.1:0-28932 GCA_043751875.1 Ferruginibacter sp. | reverse complement strand
CATAACAATGAGAATGCAAATAATAGTTTTTTCATTTTTGTTTTTTTATTAATATTAGTGTGAGGTGATAAATTTTTATTGAAAATATACTTTTACTGTCTGATAAAAAATATGGTTGTTAGAAAACTGTAACTGCTGAATCTTTTGTTGTCTTTCTGAAAAACCCTGTAAACCAAAGAGACCTGCAGCATTTCCTTTGTTGATCGCAATTTCAAGATAACCGGCTGCATTAAACAAAGCTACTTTTTCCCCTTCCGGTACATCGGCATAAGTTTCACTAATTTTTTCTATACTTTCATCTCTTTTAAACACGATGGAAAATCTTCTTCCTTTCCTTTGCTCTTCAAATTCTTCTTTATTTATGTTTACAATAACATTTTCAAAGTTATCAATAAAAATTATCTGCCCTTCAATCCAGTTGTTACCAAGCATTGGTTTTAATGGATTTTTTACCTTTATCGAAATATCAGGGTAGCCAATCTCCGCAAATGGTACACCATTAGCGAGTTGCCCAAATGCTTTTGCAAAAATACCTGTACAATATAAAATATTACGTGGTTGATTTTTTTCCAGTGTTAATGCAGTTATTTTTTGCGGGGTTTCTTCCAGTATCATTGTTATAAGTCCATTATCGGCACAACCTATATAATGCCCATTGTGTTCTATAAAAAGAAGGTGGTCACATTTTTCATCAAATAAGTTTATAAGTATTAAATGATAAGTACCTACAGGAAAATTTTTAATAGCGTTTCTGCAAACATAAGCTGCTTGTGGATAATTAAAAGGAGATAGTAAATGCGTTACATCTATAATATTAAAAGTTGGATCAACCTGCATTATTTGGCCCTTAATGGCAGCAGGCATAAAATCCTGTACACCTATATCGCTTGTGAGGGTTAACAACGGCATCTAGTAAAAATTATTTAGTGTGCAATATAATCTACCCGCAGTTATTATGCTATTTTAGAAGCTTTCCTTTTTTATAAAAATAATTTCTTGTAAGCCTGTCAGTTAAGGATGCAAAAAATTTATTAAGAAATACGGTACGCTTACCCGTAAAAGTTAATACTAACGTACGTTTTCTTTTTACAATAGCAGTTAAAATATGTTGCGCAACTTCTTCCGGCAACATCAACGATTGTTCATCTAACGGGCTTTCTCCCTGCGCCTGCGAATGTTTATTTAAAGCGGCGTTTCTGATATTGCTTTTTGTAAAGCCGGGTGCCACCCACATTACATTTACACCATCGTCAAGTAATTCTGTTCTTACTGCTTCCAGCCAACCATTCATGGCAAATTTGCTTGCGCTATAACCACTTCTGCCAGGCAAGCCACGGTATCCGGCTATTGATGAAACACCAACAATTGTTCCCTTGGTTTTTAGTAAACTTTCCAGCGCAAGTTTTGTACAATAAACAGTTCCTAAATAATTTATATCCATCAATTTTTTAAAAATAGTTATATCTGCGTCTTTCAATTCTGCCCGCATAGAAATGCCGGCGTTATTTATTAAAATATCAATGTTATTGAAATGCTGTAAGGTTGTTTCAATAAATTTTTTGCAGTCTTCGTAATTGCTTACGTCTGCAGCAATACACAAAAGTGGTTTATCCTTGTTGTTTTGTTGAAGAATATCTAATTTATCCTGGCTGCGTGCACAAGTGGAAACATTGGCGCCTGCTGAAAGCAAAAGTTCTGTAAGTGCTTTGCCAATTCCGTCGCTGCCTCCTGTAATTGCTACGGTTTTGCCTTTAAAAAAATCGTTCATAAAGACAAATTTAGTGGAAAAACTAAGGTACTGCATCATCTATGTTCGACGAGAGAATTGGTTATAGTTCGAACAAAAAATTCATTGATACTAACAATTAGAAGTCATAAAAAAAGGAGTTCATCATCTGAACCCCTCTTGTGAACTGGCTGGGACTCGAACCCAGGGCCCATACATTAAAAGTGTATTGCTCTACCAACTGAGCTACCAATTCTTCCCTTCATTTCATTCGTTAGGAGTGCAAAAATAGGGCAAAAATGTTTTTAGACAAATTTATTTTTAAATCTTTTTTATTGAGATAATCTTTTTGCTCCTTAACTCAATGTTTATCGTCATTACAGACTAAAATGTCTTAAAATATTTTATCTTTTTAAATAGTTAGGGCTGTTGAAAGATACCATTTTTTAGCATTTCTTTTGGCTGTCCGTAGTACTCTTCATTCATTCGCAAAGGCTTATTCATTGTGGGAAACTACTTAGTATCCCGCAGCCAATCAACTTTTGAATGCTATTTAGCAATACTCATAAAGGTTTCAACGAAAAAAATGATTTTTGTATTTGCAGTTCTCGCTCATCAAGCATTATAAAATCATTAAGCCACAACCTCTCATATCACTGTTTTCCATTCTTCCGGTAATTTCAAACTTATTATCTCTATATAGTTTCCCCGTATCATCCGTTGCAATAAAAGAACAACTATAAATATTTGCAAGGTCAATAATATTAACTGCACCTGCACAATAAGTTACCTTACAATTTTCTGATGATATAATGTCAAATGGATCATCTTCTTTTCTTATTAAAATGCGCATCCATGCCGGAGCTTCAAAAATTCCTTCTCCTTTTGAATATCCTTGAGATAATAATTCCGTCATTCCAAATTCAGAATGAACTTGACTTACGCCTAAACTTTCCTTGAGTATTTTGTGTACTTCTTTTCTGGTCATTTCTTCTCTTCGACCTTTCATACCACCGGTTTCCATAATGATGGTCTGCTTGAGTTGCAGCTTGTTTTGCTGGGCAAAATCCAGCAATGCATAGGTTACACCAATTAACAATGTTGGTTGCAGATTTTTTTCATTTTGAAACAAGACATCTTTTAATTTTTCATGGTCATACAGGTAAAAGCCACTTGCCTTGTGTGCTGATTTTTTTATCAAATCATTTACCATGTAAACAAGCGAAGATCCTTTTCTTTCTAAATAAGATGGCAACAATCCTATTATACAAATTTGTTTTTCATCTCCATAAAATTGCCGAAAGCTTTTAATAAAACTTTCTTCATAAACAGATATATCTTTTACAAAATGTTTGCTGTTTACAGAGCCGGTTGTACCACTACTTTCAAAAATGAACGTAGGTTCAAACTCGGTTGTTTTTATTTCTTTACTTTTAAAAAATTGTATGGGTAAAAAAGGTATTTTTTCTAAACTATCTATGGTAGTAGGTTCAGTTTTTAAAATATCACAATAAGCCCTGTAAATATTGTTGTATTGATATTGAAAATTAAATACCTCCAAAGCCTTTTCTGTAAACGTTTCTTCTTTACATAACAAAACAGATCGGACCAAAGCACTAGAGGAAATTGCATTCATAATACAGATTAAAGGAATAATGGTTTGTTAATGAAAAAGCAAAGCTAAAATTTAAAATTGTTTTTACCTTTTCTATGATTAAATTTGATTATAAATAGTAAATATGCGTTACTTATTCTTTGCATTTGTTGCATGTGTAGCTTTTACAGCTTGTAGTAAAAATAAATATACTTCTGCTCCTCAAATAAAATTCAAATCTATAACTTCTCCCTTTTTTTCAAATTCTTTGATTGATAAACCCGTTTTAATAATCGAGTTGACAGACCTTGAAGGTGATTTTGGTTTTAAAGAAGGAAAAGATTCATCTTATGTATTTGTAAAAAACACCCGTTCACCTTTTAAGCTTGACTCTTTTAAATTTCCAACTGCATTGTCAAAAGCTGTAAAGAAAAATTTTAAAGGAGATGTTGAAATTGATTTAAGAGGAGATGGTACGGGTGGTTCAAATGCATTGCCTGGTCCACCACCTGCAGGGTCTCGCCGACCGTATACGGATACTGTGTACTACGAAGTTTATGTAAAAGATTTTGCGAAGCACAAGAGTAATGTAATAAAAACGGCTGATCCATTTTTATACATAACACGGTAATGCGTTTTCTTCAATTTATTTTATCGCACTCCATTTTTATTGCTTTGTGTGCAATGGGACTTTGTTACCAGACTGCTTTGATTTTGCATACGCAAAATAATATTAGTCTCTACGGGTTTGTATTTTTTTCAACTATTTGCAGCTATAATTTTTATTGGTTACTCAGTAAATTTTATTTTACAAAAAAAGGTTTTTATTTAAGTTTTATAAAAGAACAGCTGTCATTTTTTATTTTATTTATTACCGCATTAATTATTACTGTTTTTTTTTTAATCAACGTATCCTTTTTAATACCATATATTTTAGTCGGCATATTTTTTACCTTGTTGTATTCTTTGCCTTTGTGGCCATTTAAGTTTTCTAAAAAGTTACAAAGAATAGGTTTTTTTAAAACAGTTTTACTGGCTTTTACATGGGCATATATTACAACTGTTTTACCTGCGGTAAATTTGTTGACAATCAATCTCATTCCTGTTGCTGTGCTATTAGCAGCACGCTTTTGCTTTATGCTGTTGCTCTGTATAATATTTGATAAAAGAGATATTTCGGTAGATAAGTCGCACGGGTTGCATAGCCTTGCTACTGACACGCCTGCCAAAACTTTACATACAATTATTTATATAGTTTTTATTTCTTATTTTATTATGGGTTTATTGTTGCGATACCATTTTAATGATAAGCCGCAAATGTTTGCATTTTTAGTTATCGGTGGTTTTGTTTGGTGGGTCTATACTTTGTCGCTAAAAAAGCAAGGTTACCTTTTCTATTATTTTTTGGTTGATGGTTTGATGCTCGTAAGTGCTACCGGCAGCTTTATTGCCACATTCTTTTAAAAAAATGTTGGTATCGTTGAAAAATGTTTAACTGCTAAAGGGCTGAGGTGGAATGAGCGAAGTGCGTGTGCATGCGCTAACAGCGCACATGCACACGCACGGTACAGCAAATGAGACCGGACAAATGCCAAGTTTTATCTGAATTATACAGCCCCAAAATTATTGCATTTAGCATATTTTGTATTTTACAGCAACCATTCTTTGCTTAGCTTTGCAGCATCAAAAAATTATATGGCAAAAGCTACAAAAACAAAAAGTATTTTAAAAGAAAGTTCCTACAAATTTCTGGAAAATTATATAAATAATCCATCTCCTACAGGGTTTGAGAGTGGCGGACAAAAATTGTGGATGCAATATTTAAAGCCTTATGTAGATGAGTTTTTTACCGATGCTTATGGCACTGCAGTAGGTGTTATAAACCCCGATGCAGCTTTTAAAGTTGTAATAGAAGCGCATGCGGATGAAATTAGTTGGTTTGTAAATTATATATCTGCTGAGGGGTTAATTTATTTAAAAAGAAACGGCGGTGTTGATCACCAGATTGCACCAAGTATGCGTGTTGCAATACACGGAAAAAAAGGAAAAATTCGTGCTGTATTTGGCTGGCCTGCCATACACACACGAATGAGCAATAATGATAACAAAGAACCACAACCAAAAGTGGAAACCCTTTTTTTAGATTGTGGAGCCCGTAGTAAAAAAGAAGTGGAGGAATTGGGTATACATATTGGTGCTGTTGCGGTATATGAAGAATGCTACGAGGAACTTGCCCATGGTTATTTAATTGGGCGTGCATTTGACAACAGGGTAGGAGGTTTTATGATTGCAGAAGTTGCCCGTTTATTGAAAGAAAATAAAAAGAAACTGCCCTTTGGTTTATACATTGTAAATGCTGTGCAGGAAGAAATTGGATTGCGTGGTGCAGAAATGATTGCCCGCCGAATTAAGCCTGATGTTGCCATTATTACTGATGTTACCCATGATAGTACAACGCCGATGATCAATAAAATGATTGAAGGAGATTGTGCCTGTGGCAAAGGTCCATCGCTTTGTTACGGGCCTGCGGTACACAATAAATTATTGGATTTTGTGCAGGCCGCTGCTGATAAAAATAAAATACCATACCAAATGAGAGCGGTTAGTAGAAGTACAGGAACAGATACAGAATCTTTTGCGTATGCAAACGAAGGTTGCCCAAGTGTTTTAATTTCAATACCGTTGCGCTACATGCATACCACTGTAGAAATGCTTCACAAAGATGATATTGAAAATACTGTAAAACTTATGTACGAGACTCTCATAACGCTAACACCCAAAACCAACCTTAGCTATTTTAAATAAAAATTAATGGATGATAGTGGTAAATACCTAAGGCTATTTGGAACGTTATTTTTTACGTTTATTGCTTTCATTGCAGCGCTGTTTTTAATAATGTTAGGGTTAAGGGTTTTGTTTGGAGTTCTTAACCATATCCCGTGGTTTTCTGCCATGTTTACCCTATTAATTGTATGTGTGCCTGCTGTACTCTTCATAACTGTTTATTTAATTTATTTTAAGCAGACAAAAACACATTTTTCTACGCCGGTCAGGTATTTTTCATATACAGTTTTTACAATTGCCATTGCCAGTTGGTTATATTTCTGGGTGCTGGATTTTATTATCTTTTTTAAAATGCACTACAACGGAATCTCTGAATATAATTGCTATAACCTGGCCTTTTTAAGCGCTAATGTTTTTGCAATTTTTTTTGTTGGCATAGTGCAGGCACTTAAAGCAAAAAAAGAAATTCCGTGGATGGAAAGAAATAGGGATTGGGAAAAATAAACGATTATATATTTTAATATTTATCTTAATTTTTCAGGATGTTTTTTTTAATCTACTAATGTGATATTGTTTATCATTGTTAGAACTTATTTACATGCAACAAAATTTAATTGATATAAAACCGGATGTTAAAGGAAAAGGGCTTTCAATTACCAAAGCCGCCAATAAAAAGCTGTCTAAAAACCAGGAAGCATTTAACAAACTAACCAAGCGCATAGAGAAACTTCAAAAAGAAATTGAAACCAAACAGTTGCAGTTAGACATTGCCATGAAATTGTATGGCACAGAAGTGCAGGTATCTAAAACAAAAATAACAACGCAACGGCGGGAACTAATAATCGTTTTGTGGGAAAATTACACAATCAAAAAACTTTCTAAGCCTGACCAGCGCAGCCTTAAACAAATATTACGGGAACATCTACAATCTTTACTAATGGAACTGGGATCAGAACCCGATGCAGTTATCAAGGAAATATTTGAGCAACTGGAGGGTGATAATTACGATGAAATGCTGGGGCAGGAAAAAGAAATGGCAAGAGCAGAAATGGCGGAAGAATTGAAAAAGATGAAGGTGGATCTTACGGATGTAGATGCAAATGATGTAAACGCACTTGCGAAAAAATTGTACGAAACCCGGCAAAAATTATATGCTGAGCAAACTGAAATCGATGATCAATTTGAAGATCAGCAAACTCGCAAAAAAAAATCTGCCAAGCAGCTTGAAGCAGAAAGATTGCAACAGGAAGTGGAAGAAATGAAGCAAAAAAACATCAGTACTATTTATAAGCAGCTTGCAAAACTTTTTCATCCAGATTTGGAGCAGGATGAAGAGCGAAAACTGGAGAAAGAAATTTTAATGAAGGAACTTACTGTGGCTTATGAGGCAAGAAATCTTCATGCTTTGCTTACACTGGAACTTAGATGGATACACAAAGAAAATGAACATTTAGAAACCCTGACAGAAGAGAAACTGGCAGTGTATCTGCAAATTTTAAAAGAGCAGGCGCAAGAACTGGAGTATAAAAAAAATGAACTTATTCAACATCCACAATATGCAGTTTTGTTAGAGGAATTTGGGTGGGACGTTAAAAGATTTCCGGTGCAGACAGTACAAAAACATTTAATAGAAACAGCAGAAAGGGTAGAAAACTTTAAAAATAATATTATAGATTTTAAGTCCGCCCTCGCACTTCGTTACATAAAGCAAATGATAAAACAGTGGAAACAACTGGAGGAGGAAGAGAATGAAAATCAGTATTTAACTGAGGACGAAATTTTTAGAATTCTTACCAGAAAATAGTAGTTGGTGAGTTTACAACTTTTACTGTCAAAAAAAGAAAGTATTAATATTTTATTTTGTACAAAAGCAAAATGGATTTGGTAAAATCCTTTTTCTGTAGAGATAATACCATCTACACACAAGCACCCATTATCTTTTGTTAATCAAGACCGTATTATAGCCGATATTCCACATCTCCCTTTATACAAAATAAAATTCCCCCCGGAGAACCGGCGGGAATTTTCTTTTAACCCTTAAAACAACCAACATGAATTAGTTGAGATAGATTAATAACTACGTAATATTATAAAGCGTGGTTTTAAAATAATAATTTTTTTAAACCAAAGCAAGCTCCAACACCTGCGCCATTGTTTTTACATAATGAAATTTCATTCCTTTTATAAACAAAGGATTTATTTCGTTAATGTCTTTTTCATTGAGGTAACAGATTATTATCTCTTTTATACCTGATCGTTTTGCTGCCAGCACTTTTTCCTTAATACCACCTACGGGCAACACCTGTCCACGCAAAGTAATTTCACCCGTCATGGCGAGGTAAGGTTTTATTTTACGACCTGTAAATGCACTGGCAAGCGCACTCATCATTGTGATACCGGCACTCGGGCCATCTTTTGGCGTAGCACCTTCAGGCACGTGTATGTGAACATTTTTTTTTGCAAAAAGCTCAGGGTCTATTCCCGCTTTCTTTGCATTTGCTTTGAGCCAAGTAAAAGCAGTAGTGGCACTTTCTTTCATCACATTGCCAAGGTTGCCGGTAAGTTGCAGGTCACCTTTACCTTCGCTTAGCTGGGTTTCTATAAATAAAATATCGCCGCCAACGTAAGTCCACGCAAGCCCAACAGCTACACCGGGCATGCCGGCAGTTTTGTACAATTCGTTGCTGTATTTTGTTTTACCCAGTATTTTTTCTACATCGTTGTTGGTAATGGTGGCTTTTAATTTACCTCGCATTACCAGTTCCTTCGCCTGGTAGCGCATGATGCTCGCAAGTTGCCTGTCCAACTCCCTTACACCACTTTCTCTTGTATAATCTTCTATTACTTTTTGCAAAACAACATCGCTCATTTTAAAACTCTCAGGCTTTAACCCATGCATTTCTTTTTCTTTTGGCATTAAGTGCCTTTTAGCAATTTCTATTTTTTCTTCAACCGCATAACCGCTTAAATCTATAATTTCTAAACGGTCTCTTAAAGCAGGTTGTATGTTATTTATATTGTTTGCAGTAGCTATAAAAAGCACTTTACTCAGGTCATACTCCGACTCCAGATAATTATCATAAAAAGTATTATTTTGCTCGGGATCCAGCACTTCGAGGAGAGCGGAAGAGGGATCGCCTCTCTGGTCGGTACCTACTTTGTCTATCTCATCTAATATCATTACTGGGTTACCGCTCTTTGCTTTGCGTATAGATTGTAAAATACGCCCTGGCATAGCACCAATATAGGTTTTACGGTGGCCACGTATTTCACTTTCGTCATGCAGACCACCTAAACTTAATCTTACATATTTTCTGTTGATGGCTGCTGCAATGCTTTTACCCAAACTAGTTTTACCAATACCCGGAGGGCCAATAAAACATAATATTGGGCTCTTCATATCGCCTTTTAATTTGAGTACGGCAAGGTATTCCAGTATGCGTTCCTTTATTTTGTGCATGCCATAATGATCATGGTCCAGCACTTTTTTTGCCTTCTTTAAATCGTAGGAGTCGTTGGTAAAATCATCCCAAGGTAAGTCAAGCATTAAATCTAAATGGTTATAAACAACGGAGTAATCCGGTGTGGATGGATGCATACGCTCCAGTTTTTCAGCACCTTTTTTAAACATTTCCGCAGCTGCAGCAGACCATTTTTTTGATTCTGCTTTTTTCTGCATGTCCTTTATCTCTGCCACATTATCGCCACCCAGCTCATCCTTAATTGCTTTCATTTGCTGCTGCAAAAAATACTCCCGCTGCTGCTTATCAAGTTCGGCACGGGTTTTTGTAGTTACTTTATTTTTTAGTTCAGCATATTGAAGTTCCGTATGCATAAGATTCATCAGCAATTCCGCACGTTCTTTTAAATCGCTTATCTCCAGCAGCCTTTGCTTTTCCTTTAAATCGCTGTTTAAATTACTGCTTACAAAATGTATAAGAAAAGATGGGTTTTCAATGTTTTTAAGAATAATTCCAGCTTCGCTCGGAATGTTTGGCGAAAGCCCAATAATCTGTGCAGCCAGGTCTTTTACACTTCCTACCAAAGCATCTAAATCAGGATCTCCTTTGTGTTTTTCTTCATCTAATATTTTAATTTTAGCTTTAAAGTAGGGTTCTTCAGAAGTAATTTCCTGCAGCTCAAATCGTTTGCGGCCCTGTATAATAATAGTAGTGCCGCCATCGGGCATCTTTATCAATTTTACCAGCTTTGCAACGGTACCAACTTTTTCCAGGTCGGTAGTAAGTGGTTCTTCTATATTGCTGTCTTTTTGCGCAACTACACCTATCATTTTGTCACCCTTGTAAGCATCGGTAACAGCTTTTATACTCTTATCTCTGCCCACAGTAATGGGTATAACTACCCCTGGAAAAAGCACAGTATTCCTTAATGGAAGTATTGGTAATTCATCAGGAAGCTTGTCGTCATCTCCGTTTGCGTCTTCGTCTTCTGTAAGTGGTATAATGGGCATAAACTCCATATCATCATCTTGCCCCTGTAAAAAAAAGTTCCTAGTCATCAAATAAATTTAATTCGTCAATTTGGCAAAAATAGTGGGTAAAAACCGAAAGAATTTGCGGATGTATAAATAGACAATATTAATGCCACGTAGTAAATGGCGGATATTTAAGAAAATAATAATTTTTGGGGCTGTGTACTGAGTAGCATTTTTCAACATTTGGTCGGGCTTCTACGGCTACGGTATTTTTATACAAATATGCCCTTGGCATTTGCATAAAAATACTTCCCTTCGTCCCCTGCAGCCTTTCATCAATTTATCCTTTTTCAACCTTTATAGGAGCGGATTACAAAATATTTTGATATGGCAGCTATCAATTTTCAGGCAATAAAAATACAATGAATCAGTAGTAGATCCTTATGACATCACTGCCGTAATTCAAAGTTTATAAAGAATGTGTGTTCATTGAATAAACACTAACAAGCAAATCATTTCTTTTTATACCTCTACCGGTAAAATTTTTATTTTGTAATTCACCATTTAATCTTACATCCTTCCAGGTAAGTATGTAAACTTCCTCACTTGCTTTATCTATTTCCAAAACTGCATTTATATTACCTGTGGTTTCCTGCCAGCTTGCATCAAAAATCCCTACAAAATGATCGGTAGAGTTGGTTTCAAGTGCAATAACATCTTCATTCGAAAAAGATTTCATCTTATTATTAAAAAATTCGCCTCTATAACTATCGTTGTTTTTTGATAAAATAAATGTTCCAAAAATATCTGTCATATTGTAAAATTTTAGGTGCCAAATTATAGGGTGAATGTAACATATATTTAGATGTCCATTACTGTTGGCTTTTACATTCTTATTATTATTCTGTAAAATAAACCTTCAGTGTTTTCCTGCATTGGTTCAGTGAAGCACGATCTTATAAAAATATAGTTGTTCTGATTATTTTAAAGGCTGGTGAGTAATTAATATATAAAGCTAAATCCAGAAAAATAAATTTTCGTAGATTCATTTTTTCTAAGGTCTAATCTATTCACTGTTAAAAAATTTATATGTCTAGTAATTATTATAAGGAAGAAGATTTGGGTAAATTCGGAAAAATAGCTGATTTTCAAAAACCGATGGCAGATAAGTTTTTTGCATGGTATGGAGAAGTATTTGCCGAAGGACAACTAACAGCACGGGAAAAATCTTTAATAGCTCTTGCCGTTTCCCATGCCGTTCAATGCCCTTACTGTATAGACGCATATAGCAGTGATGCTTTTGAAAAAGGTTGGAGTGAGGCACAAATGATGGAGGCAGTACATGTTGCTTCTGCAATAAGAGGTGGCGCTACTTTAGTTCATGGTGTGCAAATGATGAATAAGGTGAAGGAGATTGGAATGTAGGAAGGAGATGAAACAGAAATGGCAGTTAAATAATTTGATAAAGATTTTTAAATATATAAATGAAATCATTAAAAGCACAGCATAGCAGATTAGCCGATGCTCATGAGCAAATTGATATTTTGGAACATGGAGAAAACCATGAGGATGATTATAGGATTGTTCCCTTTCAGCAAAAGCTGGAGGAAATAAATTTGTATCCTTTAAAACCCATTTCGTTGCAGGTTTTTCAAATTAACGTTGGTAAAATGTGTAACCAGGTTTGCAAACATTGCCACGTAGATGCCGGGCCTGACAGAAAAGAAATAATGACACGGGAAACAATGCAGGAATGCATAGATGTTATAAAAAATAATCCTTCATTTACAACGGTAGATTTAACTGGTGGTGCACCAGAAATGAACCCTGATTTTAGATGGTTTGTGGAAGAAATTAAAAAGGCAAATCCCGTTATAAAAATAATTGTACGTTGTAATCTTACCATTATAATGGCAAATAAAAAATATTATGATTTGCCGCAGTTTTACAAATTACACGATATAGAAGTGGTTTCGTCGCTGCCATTTTATTCTGCAGAAAGAACAGATAAACAAAGGGGTGACGGTGTGTTTGAAGATAGCATCAAAGCACTTAAAATGTTGAATAAAGTTGGTTACGGCATAGATGGTAGTAATCTTATTCTAAATCTTGTATATAACCCAGCCGGTGCATTTTTACCTCCATCTCAAACATCGCTGCAACAGGAATTTAAAACAGCACTAAAAAAAGATTTCAATATTACATTTAATGATTTGTTTGCCATAACGAACCTGCCGGTGAGCAGGTATCTAGATTATTTATTGCAAAGTGGCAATTATGAAAAGTACATGGAAAAGCTGATAAATGCCTTCAACCCCGTAGCGGCGGAAAATGTAATGTGCCGTACCACGCTTTCAATAGGCTGGGATGGTTATATTTATGATTGCGATTTTAACCAGATGCTGGAGCTCAAAGTTGATTGTGCAAGCAAACACATTTCTCAGTTTAATAGTGATGCTTTACAGCAAAGGACTATTGTTGTAAACCAACATTGTTTTGGCTGTACTGCAGGTGCAGGAAGTAGTTGCGGTGGAACGGTCGCTGAATGATTGTTACGAATAGAGAAAATAAAATGTTGGTTTTTATAGACGTTTTTAAGCAATTTCAAAATCGCAAAACTTTTATAAAAGATTTAACGTATTTAAACACTAAATCAACTATCTGAAACAGAGTTCAGCCATACTTATATTTAGCAGATCAGCCATTGCAGAAAGCAGTTTAAAAAAATTTCACAGCAATGCTGAACAAAACCTATTACTGCACCAGTCTTTGTATGATAATACAATGTTGGCTGTAAAGACTACAGGCTTACCTTTTATTTTGGTTGATGAAGCATTACAAAAGGGAAATAATTTTGGAGAAAAATATTGTAATGCATTAGAATATTGTTTTAGTAAAGGTTTTGAAAAAATAATTTCCGTTGGTACAGATTGTGCCACCCTCACATCGGAAATTTTATTAAATGCAAATTCATCTTCCTTTACCCAAAACCTGATAGGTGCTGATAACAACGGTGGGTTCTATCTATTTGCTTTGCACAAAAAAAATTATAACCGTCAGTATTTTTCAATATTTAGCTGGTGTACTGACAATCTTTTAAAAGATCTTTTTTCTTTTTTTAAAAATAATAATTTACCCAAACCCACGCTTATACAAAGTGAAAACGATATCAATTCAAGAATTGATTTCGTTAAGATTATAAAAGTAAAAAATGCTTCTTCATTTATTAAGTTATTGTTTCAACTGTTTAATAAAATAAATATTGAAATTAATTTCTCTTTTCTTAAAGTTATTAATTTCTCATTTTACTCTTTTTCGTTAAGAGGTCCCCCCTCCATGGTTGCTGTTACCCTTTAGTTTTTTATTTTTTTTATTTTTGATATACTTTTTAAAATGGGTATAGTCCTTAATAAACTTTTCAACATGCGCCATTTTTTTTGTTTAATCCTATTTTCATTTCTTCTAATTACCGCAGTTTTTTCACAGATAACTACATCAGGTTTTAAGGGCAATGTCTACGATGAAAATAACAAACCTTTATCAAAAGCCACTGTGGAAGCCACGCTCGTATCAACTGGTGAAAAATATATTGGTAACACTCAAGCCAACGGAAACTTTATTTTACCAAATATAAAAAGTGGTGGTCCGTACATAATTATCTGTACTTACACAGGATATTTTACAGAAAAATTTAGTGACATACAACTTACGCTTGGTAATTATTTCATTCAAAATTTCACTTTAAAAATTGCAGAAAAGCAGGAAGAAGCTGTAACTGTTTTAGCAGGAAAAAATGATATTTTCAACAAGAAAAGAAACGGTGCAGCTACAAATATTACGGCGGAACAATTAAAGAATTTGCCTACCATTAACAGAAGTCTGCAGGATTTTATAAAGTTATCGCCGCAGGCAAATGGTAATAGTTTTGCAGGGAGTAATTACAGGTATAATAATTTAAGCATAGATGGTGCGGCGTTAAATGATGCATTTGGTTTTACCGAATCAGCGAGTGGCGCTGGCGGCTCACAGGCCACCGGTACACCTGGTAGCCTTGCACGTACACAACCTATCAGTTTAGAAACCATACAGGAAATACAGGTTGCAGTTTCGCCTTTTACTGTAACTGCCGGAAATTTTACGGGTGGCAGTGTAAATGCTGTTACAAAAAGTGGGACAAATGCTACGAAAGGTTCTGTTTTTTTTAGTGGTCGCAACCAATTGCTAACCGGAAAAAGTGCAGATGCTGCACGAACAAAAATTGATAAATATTACGATTATCAAACTGGTTTTGGAATGGGTGGAGCTATCAAAAAAAATAAGCTATTTTATTATACTTCTATAGAAATTGGTAGAAAAAGTGAACCGGTTTTATTTGCGCCGGGTACAAGTGCTGCAGTTATACCACAAGCTGTAGCAAAAAGTATTGCAGATACACTTGCTAAAAGATATGGTTATAATAGCGGAAGTTATGGCGATATAAATACAGCTACGAACAGTAATAAATTTTTTGGAAGACTCGACTGGAATATCAATACCAAACACAAATTGCAGATAAGAAATAATTATGTAAACGCTTTTAGTGATTACTTGGAACGTGGTGCAAATTCTTTAAATTTTGAAAGCCAGGGCTATCGGCACTTAAGTAAAACGAACAGCAGCGTACTCGAATTGAAAAGCAATTTCTCCAATAAAATCTCCAATAATTTAATTATAGGTTACACTACCTTAAACGATAAGAGAGAAATTGCAGGTGCTATTTTTCCTCATATTGAAATTACTTACAACACCGCGAATATAATTTTTGCAGGTGCCTACAGAGAAGCAGCGGTATATGGTTTAAAATTAAAAACATTTGAGGCTACAGATAATGTAGTTTTTTATAAAAACAAACATACAATAACCCTTGGTAGCCACAATGAACTATACGACGTTGATTATAGGTTCTTAACTGCTTACAATGGAAGATGGGCTTATAGCAGTCCTGCAACTTTTTTTGCCGATAAACCATCCCGTATTCGTGGTGTTTATAATACCACCAACAACGATTATGAATTCAATAAAAATAATCCATCTGCAAAATTTAAAGTGTTTTTGCTTGGTTCTTATTTGCAGGATGAATGGGCACTAACAAAACATTTTAACATAACTGCAGGTATTCGTTTGGATTTTACAGTACAACCAAATCAGGAATCACCAAATCCAAAAGTAACATCATTAAGAGAATTTAATCTATACCAAAATAAATTATCGAATTTGCCACAACTTGCACCACGCTTCGGTTTTAACTGGGATGTATTGCATAATAGCAGTTTGCAGTTGCGGGGTGGCGTGGGTGTTTTCAATGGTCGCCTTCCTTTAAACTGGCTGGCTTATCCTTATTATAATGATGGTTTTACTTATGGCAATGTTGATTTCAGACCAGGCGCCGCAGTTATTCCTTTAAATAAAGATTTGTCACAAATAGCAGCAACCTATCAACCAAATATTACCGAAATAAATTTGTTGGATAATAATTTTAAATTACCGCAAGTACTAAGGAGCAGTTTGGGTGTAGATGTAAAAACAAATAATAACTGGACGTTTACGCTTGAAGGTATTTATACAAAAACATTAGAGGATGTGTTGTATAAAACAATAAATTTAAAAGACAGTACCGCAACTTTATCAGGCAGTGGAGATAACAGACCGGTTTATCTTGGAAGCGGAAACCAGCAAAAAATAGGAACAGGATTTACCAATGTTTTTTTATTAACGAATACAAATAAAGGGTACAAATATGCTTTGTCTGCAAGTGCTGCAAAAAATATTACACCAAGCCTCAATTTTAGGTTTTCCTATACTTATGGTATAAGCAAAGATGTTGCAAACGGGGTAAGAAATTCGCCTCAGGCAAACTGGGAATTTAATCAGACGATTTTACCAAACGATCCTAAACTTTCCAATTCAAATTTTGATATTCGAAACCGTTTATTGGCGTTGGTTACAAAACAATTTAACCGAAAAAAATCGCAGACAGCATTTACTTTTATTTACAATGCACAGAGCGGTAGCCCGTTTAGCTTCGTTTATATAGGAGACGTAAATAGAGACGGATCGCCAAACAATGATTTGATATATATACCAAAAAGCCAGGCAGATGCTAATTTAATTGATATAAAAGATGCACTCGGAAATGTAACTGTAACAGAAGCTCAGCAATGGGAAAACTTAAACAATTACATAAACAACGATAAATATCTTCGAACAAAAAAAGGTGCTTACGCTGAACGAAATGGCGCACGTACACCTTGGAACCAGGAACTGGATTGTAAAGTGAGTCATACTTTTCTTCTCACTAACAAGCAAAGTGTTTCGCTGTCGTTGGATATTTTTAATGTATCAAACCTAATAAACCGTTATTGGGGAAGACAATATTTTGTGCCTAATTTATTAAACGGAAATTACCAGCTTATTTCTTTGCAAAATATTACAAATAGTACAAAACCAAATTTTACATTTAATAGTCCTGTAACTACGCCCTGGCAAACAGATCCTACAACCTCCCGTGCGCAGGGACAATTAAGTTTAAGATATAATTTTTAACATGATACTTTTATTAATTATGTCCGTTTTATTGCTCACTTATGTAAATGGGGCAAATGATAATTTTAAAGGGGTTGCGACTTTGTGGAGCAGTAAAGTTTTATCGTATAATCAGGCAATTGTACTTACGAGTATTGCTACATTCTTGGGTTCCGTAACTGCTTTGTTTTTTGTAACAGCCTTGTTGAAAAATTTTTCAGGAAAAGGACTTGTGCCGGATGAAATTATTAGTGGCCTTCCATTTATATTATCTGTAGCTGTAGGTGCAGCTTTTACCGTTTTACTGGCAACTAAAATTGGTTTTCCGGTTTCCACCACACATGCTCTGGTAGGCGGTTTGGTTGGTGCAGGTATTATGTCTGTTGGTACAGCAATTCATTTTCAAACTTTAGGAAAAACTTTTTTGTTGCCATTAATTTTAAGCCCAATAGTGGCAACAGTTTTAAGTATTCCGTTGTACAGGCTCATAAAAAAAATTGATGTAAAAAATTTAAAAATAGAAAACAACATTCATATTTTTTCTGCAGCAACAGTATGTTTTTCACGAGGGTTAAATGATACGCCAAAAATTGTATCTCTGTTATTGATCAGTCAGTATTTTGAAATGAAATATAATTTTTTAATTGTAGGATTGGTAATGGCTATCGGAGGGATATTGAATGCAAAAAAAGTTGCTAATACAATGGCTCATAAATTAGCGGTACTTTCGCCTCAGCAAGGTTTGGCCGCCAATGCAGTTACCGGACTATTGGTAATTAGTGCAAGTGCATTTGGCTTTCCGGTTTCTACCACACATGTTGCGGTAGGGGCTATTTTTGGAGTAGGTACGGTAGAAAAAAATGCCAATATCAAAGAACTTTTTAAAATACTTTTGTCGTGGTTTTTAACTTTACCAATTGCGATAATCATTGCATTAATTTCATACTATTTTATAATTTCAATCAACAAATAAAAAATAAAATATGAGCATTAGTTATTTAGAAACGACAAAAGATGTATATAAAGCTGCAGCAGAAACACCAGATGTGGGCTTGTGCTGTACAACAACGCCTATGTGGCAATTACCAGGTTTAGAAATGCCGGTAATAATGCAGCAAATGAATTACGGTTGTGGCAGTACGGTAAACCCACGTGACCTTGTGAGAGATCCCAAAATTTTATATGTAGGTGTTGGGGGCGGAATGGAATTATTACAGTTTGCATATTTTAGCAGGCAAAAGGGTGGAGTAGTAGGAGTAGATGTGGTAGATGAAATGCTTGCAGCAAGTGAGCGCAATTTTGATGTAGCAGAAAAATTGAATCCCTGGTTTAAAAAAGAATTTGTAGATCTTAGAAAAGGAGATGCACTTAATTTACCTGTAGAAGACAACAGTATTGATGTAGCTGCACAAAATTGTTTGTTTAATATTTTTAAACAGGACGAATTGAAAAAAGCTTTGAGCGAAATGTACCGTGTTCTAAAACCAAGAGGAAGATTGGTGATGAGCGATCCAACCTGCGAAACTGAAATGCCGGAGACTTTAAAAGAAGATGAACGCCTGCGTGCATTGTGCCTCAGCGGTTCCTTGCCATTAAAAGAGTATATAAAAATGATAACAGATATTGGGTTTGGTACAGTAGAAATTAGAGCAAAACGTGCCTATAGAATTTTAGATCCTGTAAACTATTCAACAGATAAATTAATATATATTGAAAGCGTAGAAGTATGTGCTATTAAAGATCCGATGCCTGCAGACGGCCCTTGCGTTTTTACAGGCAAAACGGCTATTTATTATGGAGCTGATGTATGTTTTGATGACGATAACGGACATGTATTAATGCCTAACCAACCATTGGCTGTCTGCGATAAAACGGCAAACGCATTGCAGTCATTAGACAGAAAAGATATATTTATTTCTGACAGTACTTTCTTTTACGATGGTGGTGGATGCTGTTAAAAAAAAATACTTATAATATCCCTTGACATTTGTTGGTTGAGGGATATTTTTTTGTAGAATTATTTACTGCACTTAGTAGTATAAAAAACAGAAGAAATATGCTGTACTTTTAATACCAACCTAGCTTTATCAGCTCCGTAATTAACGTTAAAAAAAGATGCAGTTACTGAAAGACTGCGCTACCTGCAAATAAGTAGTTAATAGCAAAAGCGCGAAAATCATTCTATGGGACAAAGGGCAAATTCTCTTCTGCGGCAGGTTTGCAGCGAATTGTGGTTTTAAATGGTGCCGTTTGTAAAAATGAGCTATAGCTGCAAAAAAATAAATCAATGCTCAAACAAACTGGCAATACCAAATGCAGCAGAAGCAGCAATTGCACCTATCAATGTTACTCTTATGGCGCCTCCGAGTGGATTCACACCTGTCATTTTACTTTTAAAGAAACCAAAAATAAAAAGGCAAATTAAAGTTGCTACGACTGAAAATTGCAGTGCTTCTTTTGAGTCTGATATAAAAAAGTAAGGGCTTAATGGAATGATGCCGCCTACGATGTAAGAAATGCCTATGTTTAATGCAGATTTGGTTGCACGTTTTGGGTCTGGCTTGTCGAGCCCAAGTTCATATTTCATCATAAACTCTACCCAGCGGTGTTTGTCTCTTGCTATTTCTTCTGTTGCCTGTTCCTGTACTTCTTTGCTTAAGCCAATATTAGCAAAAAATTCTTTCGTCTCTTCAATTTCAATATGCCGAACAGTTTCTACTTCGTTGTGTTCTCTTTTCTCTTCGTTATTATAATGATCCTGTTCGGTTTTGCCTGATAGATAACCACCGAGCCCCATGGCAATACTGCCTGCTGCAATTTCTGCAATGCCTGCAATTACAATGATGCTGCTATTGCTCACTGCCCCGCTCAGCCCTGCTGCAAGCGCAAAGGGCACGGTAAGTCCATCACTCATGCCAATCACAACGTCCCGCAAAAAGTCGGAGCTTAGCATGTGGTGTTCTTTGTGACTTGAATGATGAAGATGTGTGTCCATGTTTTATGCTAATATATGAAGGCTTTTGTGAATGATGTTTACGGCATCTGCAACTTCTTCCTTTTTTATTAATAAAGGTGGTGCAAATCTTATTTTATCGCCATGTGTTGGTTTTGCCAGCAAGCCGTTTTTTTTCAATTCCATGCAAAGATCCCAAGCTGCATCTTTGTTGTGGTGTTCAATTACAATGGCGTTTAATAATCCTTTACCTCTTATTATTTTTATATAGGGTGAATGAATATCGTGTAACGCTGATCTGAAAAACTCGCCCATTGCCTCCGCATTTTCTGCCATCTTTTCATCTTTTAAAACCTTTAACGACGCAACTGCAACTGCGCATGCAAGAGGGTTACCACCATAGGTGCTGCCATGTTCACCGGGTTTTATTGTCATCATTATTTCATTGTCACACAATACTGCACTTATGGGAAGGGTTCCACCACTTAATGCTTTGCCTAATATCAAAATATCAGGACGAATATTTTCATGATCGCATGCAAGCATTTTGCCTGTTCGGCATAGTCCGGTTTGTATTTCGTCTGCAATCATTAACACATTGTATTCATCGCATAGTTTTCTAATACCTTTTATATAACCCTCATCCGGAACTAAAACACCCGCTTCTCCCTGTATAGGCTCAAACATAAATGCGGCAACATTTTTATTATGAAATGCTGCTTCCAATGCATCAAGATCGTTGTAAGGAACGATATCAAAACCGGGCATAAATGGGCCAAAGTTTGTATAACTGCTTGGGTCGGAAGACGAGGAGATCGCAGCCAATGTTCTGCCCCAGAAGTTTCCTTCTGCAAAAAGAATTTTTGCTTTGTTATCTTCAATACCTTTTACAGTATAGCCCCAGCGTCTCGCTAATTTTATAGCTGTTTCACCGCCCTCCACACCGGTGTTCATAGGCAACACTTTATCATACCCAAAATATTCAGTAATATATTTTTCATACTCACCCAGTAAATTATTATGAAATGCTCTTGACGTAAGCGTGAGTGTTTGCGCCTGTTCTGTAAGGACTTTAATAATTTTAGGGTGACAGTGGCCCTGGTTTATTGCGGAATAGCCACTGAGAAAATCGTAGTACATTTTATCATCTACATCCCAAACGTGTATACCTCTTCCTCTTTTTAAAACCACGGGTAATGGATGATAATTATGAGCGCCATATCTTTCTTCCAGCTCTATAAAATGTTCGCTTGCAGTAGATGCATGAATAGTCTGATTCATGGTAAGTTTTTTGTAAATTTATTTGAAAATAAGAGTCAGTGAAACAACCTTCCGTTAAAATGGAAGGCAGATAAAATTATCCTCGATGATTAAGCAGATCTAAATGATTGCTAAGAAAATATGATATAATGTGGGAAGTCTTGATCAATCAAAGATATAGCTTTAAACCAATTGGCAAAAGTAATGTGAGGGGAATTTAATATTAGTGGTGTCAATTTTTAAAGGAAATATTCCAAAAACAGCACTGCCACTACCGCTCATGGCGCTGTAAACTGCACCTTGGTGGTATAAATTTTCTTTTATTTCTTTTATGGCAGGATGCTTTTTAAACACAACTTCTTCAAAATCATTTTTTATATTATGCTTCCAGAACTTAATATCCATTTTTATCTGTTCCGCTAATTCTCCAGCAGGGGAGAAGTTAGTTGCATTTAATTGAGAAAATGCTTTGCCCGTATTTACATGTATGCCGGGATGAACGATTAATAATTTATAAGCTGCCAAATTGATAATTATTTCCTGCAACACTTCGCCCCGACCGCTTGCAAAGCATGGTTTGTTTATGATAAAAAATGGACAATCACTACCTAATATTAAGGCATATTCAATTAATTTTTCAGTTGAAATATTTAGTTCAAATTTTTTATTGAGTAGCAATAAAAGGGCTGATGCATCTGCAGAGCCACCGCCCATGCCTGCACCCATAGGAATATTTTTATGAAGATGTATTTTTACAGGAGGGAGATTAAAATCCTTATTAAGTAAGCGAACTGCTTTTACACAAAGGTTATCATCATCTTGTTCATTTATAATATTACCTGTGGCAGAAAAAATTACGACTGTTGATGCTTCTTTGTTTTCTACAATTTCTACAGCATCTTTTATAGCAACAGGATAAAATATTGTTTCTAAATTATGAAACCCATCAGGTCTTTTACTGATAATATTTAGGCCAATATTTATTTTTGCATTAGGGAAAACGACCATAAGAATTTGTTTTAATCATTTATAAATTCTTATGTATACAAACACTTTTTTCAATGTTTTTATACTGACCAAAATTGGGGATTAACGTATAACCGTTCTTTATATAAATTGCAATACCTTCAGGCAGGTCTTTAACTGTTTCAAGTACAGCAGAAAAGTAATTATTTTCTTTAGCCCACTTTTCTAATTCTTTTAAAACCAATGTTGCTGCACCTTTTCCTCTATGATTCGGTTTAACGAACATTCTTTTTATTTCAACGGTTTTATTGTCATATTTTTTGAACGAGCCACAACCAATAGCCTCCTTACTATCAAAACAAATTACAGCATTCTTAATATCGTCCAGTTTATTAAATTGGTCGTAAAAAAGATGTTCTTCACCATCTCTTTTTTCTAAAAATTTATCCAGCAAAACAATTAACTCTTTAAAAATTATATGTAAAGAATTGGTTCTTTGTGTAGAAAACATATTTTTTAAACTCTTAAATAGCGACAAAACCTAATTCCGCCCCCTGCTTTTTATTTCATCTCTTATTGCAATGGCACGTATATAATCTTCGCTTTCTAAAACTTCGGTAAGGAGTGTATTTAATTCTTCAAGGCTCATGGTACGCAAACTCTCATTTTTACCTGAACTTGATGCAGGAATATTTGCAGACATTTCCTGTTTGGGGTTCATCTCTTCATCCATCATTACACCCGCCTGATCTAAAATATTATCATAAGTATATATTGGGCAACCAAATCGTACGGCAAGTGCAAGCGCATCAGATGTGCGGGAATCTATTTCAACCGTATCGTTTTCAGAACTGCAAACTAATTTTGAATAAAAAATGCCTTCCTGCAAATCGTTTATTACAATTTCGTGCATGTCCACATTAAATGCAGTCATGAAATTTTTCATGAGGTCGTGTGTAAGCGGGCGGCTTGGGCTCATGCGTTCAAGCGCTACAGCAATAGCCTGTGCTTCAAAACCACCAATAACAATGGGTAATCTTCTTAGTCCATTTATTTCTCCTAACACAACTGCGTAAGATTGTGTTTGTGTAATGCTGTGCGAAAGTGCTACTATTTCTAATTCTATCTTCTTCATGAATTTTTCTAAAGGGCAAATATAAAAACAAAAGCCTTTCCAACGTTAATGGAAAGGCTTAAAATTTATAATAAATTCAAAACATTAAGATGCTTTTAATTTTTTTACGGCTTCAATAATTTTAGGCATTACCTCAAAAGCATCTCCCACAATACCATAATCAGCGGCTTTAAAAAAAGGTGCTTCGGGATCTTTGTTTATTACTACAATTGTTTTGCTGCGGTTTACACCGGCAAGGTGTTGTATTGCACCTGATATACCAACCGCAATATATAAATTTGGTGCAATAGCCAGACCTGTCTGTCCAACATGCTCATGATGAGGGCGCCAGTTAATATCTGCAACAGGACGGCTGCAGGCAGTAGCTGCACCCAGCAAATGCGCAAGATCTGTTATCATTCCCCAGTTTTCAGGACCTTTTAAACCGCGACCACCACTCACAACAATGTCTGCTTCTCCCAGTGGTACTTCGCCTTTAACAAGATCTGTGCTTACCACCTCCACCTTTGCAGCTTCTGGAGTAATATTTAATGCAACAACTTCTGCAGTGCCACCTGTTGTTATTATATTAAAAGAATTGGGGTTTAAAGCAATAATTTTCTTAGCAGTGTTTACGGTAATATTAGCAAATGCTTTACCGCTAAATACTGTTTTCTTTACAGTAAAACCGTTGCTCAAATCTGGTAATGCAGCAGCACCGGATACCAATCCTGCTTTTAACCTTACACTTAACCTTGGCGCAATTGCTTTACCCGTCGTGTTGTTGGAAAAGACAACAACATCGGCACTTTCAGCAGCAGCAGCTATAATTTTAGTATAAACCTGTGCATCAAAATTATTAAGGTTTGCATCTGCAAGTGTGTGAATTTTTGTAAGACCATAATTGCCTAAAGTGGCTACGTTGTCATTAACAGTTCCAATCAAAATTCCTTCTGCAGTTACGCCCGTAACCTCTGCAATTTTTGCTCCATATGATGCTGCTTCGTAAGACGTTTTTTTTATGTGACCATCCTGATGATCTATAAATACCAGTACCATAATAATTAATAATTTATAATTGATAATTTAATTAAAACACTTTCGCTTCTTCGTGAAGTAACCTCACCAATTCCTCGGGGTTTTCTGCACTAACCAATTTTACACCCGCTTTTGCAGGAGGTAAATCGAAATTAGCAATGCTGGTGTAGCTTTCAGCAGCAACGGGTTCCAGCACTTTCAAAGGTTTTGTACGTGCACCCATAATACCTTTCATATTAGGAATGCGTTGAATAGCCATTCCTTTCTGGCAACTGACAACCAATGGTAAAGCAGCTTTATCCGTTTCTTCACCACCGTCTATTTCTCTCACTACAACTACATTTCCGCCATCCAAATCAAATTTAATGGCATGAGAAATATAGGGTAAATTTAATATTTCTGCAACCATGCCGCCTATAGATGAACCATTGTAATCAATGGTTTCTTTACCCGTAAATATTAAATCGTAGCCACCCTCTTTAGCGATTGAAGCAATTTGTGTTGCTATATTAAAACTATCAGCATTGTCAGTGTTTACACGAAAAGCTTCATCGCCTCCCAGGGCCAGGGCTTTGCGGATGATGGGCTCGCTCTCAATACCACCAACATTAATGAGGTGTATAATTGTAGTAGGATCTGCTTCTTTTAATTCAATTGCTCTAACCAAAGCATACCATTCATCGTAAGGATTAATAATCCACTGAACACCTGCAGTTTCAAATTTCGTATTGTTATCGCTGAAGGCTATTTTTGCTGTGGTATCAGGCGTTCTACTTATACAAACCAGTATTTTCATTTCGGTATTTTAAAATAAGTTGTTTATGCAACTAAAATGCAAATATAAGTTAGAAAATGTTACTTTAATAGTGAGATAAAAAAATATTTAATGAATAAAATTGAACAGCTAAAAGATTTTTTGAAAGTTAACGCTAATGACAGTTTTTTACAACATGCATTGGCTTTGGAGCATGTTAAGGCGGGTAATGAGCAAGACGCTAAAGGCCTTTTTGAAAATATTTTAAACAACGAACCTGGTTACGTTGGCTCTTACTATCACCTAGGTAAATTATTAGAAAGAATAAATGACAACCAAACAGCAACGGCTGTTTATCAAACAGGAATGAAAGAGGCTAAACTTGCAAAAGACAACCACAGTTACAATGAATTGCAGGCAGCTTTGGAAGACTTGGAGGAGTGAGCAAACAACTTTAATTAATCCTTTAAAACAGACTTAAACACCTTGTTGAATGTTTAAAGAATTAGGTTTTACAACAAGTACACAATTAATTTATATATTTTTATCATTTACTAAAGCTGTTTGATTATACAAATACAAGTAATTATTTCTTTGTGTTTTGAAAAAACATGAACATAATTATAAGCACAGCTAGACAGAATGCAGCTGTAAAAAAGGTCTTTAGAATCTTCATGGATAAGCAGATTTTATATTAACATAGACTTGTGATTTGGTTAAAGGTTTAAAGAATGGTAAAAATTTTTTTGAGTTTTTAAGTTACGCTTGAAACGAGTGTAGATTACCTAAACTAATTCTCTTTTTTAAAATGAGAAAGTAAAATACATTTCATTTACATTTTTAAAATTCAAGCCCTATATTTGCGTCGGCAAGTCTTATACGACCAGCTCCTGTTGAACTCCCCCAGAACCGGAAGGTAGCAAGGGTAAATAGTTGAGCGGTGCGATGTAAGTAACTTGCCATTTTTCATTTCATAGCCTTTCTATCCCACATTTCATAAATTCTTACTTAAACCTGGATTTGCCTCCTGTTCCATTCTTTGTTGAGAGGATATTTTAATTTACAGGTCTAATATCTTGTGTTTAACATCCTGTCTATAAAAAGCACTAATCTATTCTCATCCTCTATCTTTGTATTTTAAAATGTATTTATACCAATTAAATTTAAATCTTCCCCATGAAATTTTTTATTGATACAGCAAACCTTGAACAAATAAAAGAAGCCAACGATCTTGGTATTTTAGATGGTGTAACAACCAATCCTTCTTTAATGGCAAAAGAAGGCATTAAAGGCACAGAAGCTGTAATGAAGCATTATGTAGATATCTGTGAAATGGTAGATGGTGATATTAGTGCGGAAGTGATTTCTACAGATTTTGATGGTATTGTTGCAGAGGGTTTAAAACTTGCTGCACTACATAAAAATATTGTTGTAAAAGTGCCAATGATTAAAGATGGTATAAAGGCAATTAAATATTTTACTGATAAAGGGATCAGGACAAACTGTACTTTAATTTTTTCTGCAGGACAGGCATTATTGGCTGCAAAAGCGGGTGCAGCATATGTTTCGCCCTTTATTGGCAGAATTGACGATATGGGAGCAGATGGGGTGGAATTAATTTACCAGATACGTCGCATATTTGATATACAAGGGTACAAAACAGAAATACTTGCAGCATCTATTCGCAATGCCCTACACATTATTAAATGTGCCGAAGCCGGTGCCGATGTTTGTACATGTCCACTAGATTCAATCTTGGGATTATTAAAACACCCATTAACTGATAGTGGTCTGGCTAAATTTTTGGAAGATGCAAAGAAATTTGCTTAATAATATTAAAGTAAAAACAAAAAGCGCAATCATTTATTTGATTGCGCTTTTTGTTATGAATTCTTTTTCCTTTTGTTTTTAATTTCAGCTATAATTTCTGCCTGCGTTTTTAGCGGTGGGTCCTCCATCTTTTTAATATAAATCTCAAACTCTTGAAATTTAGAATTGTCGTCCTTCAACATAACTTTTACTGAAACTTTCTCTTCAGTAAAGTCAGCAGGAATAAACAAACTGTTTCCAAAGAATTTTGCCTGGGGGCACGAAAATTGGATTTTAATACTGTCTAAAGGAAAGTATTTTCCATTGTCAAATTCGCCATCAACATTAATATAATTGTGCGTTCCTTTTTTTAAGCTGTCAGTATACAAGTTGACATAAATCTTCTCAACTTTTTGTGCTTTTGCGCCCAGAGCGCCGATTATAAAAAATGCAAGTAATAATTTTTTCAATTCTTAAATTTGAAATACAAAGGTGAATGTAAAGTTGCTATCACAGCGTTAAAGCGTTCTTAAAGATGCAATTCAGTTTTTTACTTTAACAGAAAAAAATATAATTTAATTTTGTTGTTTCAGGGTTTCCGCTCATATTTGCAACGCAATGGATATAATTACAAATAATATTGGATGGTGGTGGTACAGTCAAAATTCTGTTGTGCTATAAACCTATTTATATATCTTTAAATAATTGGTCCCGGCACATTGCCGGGGCTTTTTAATTTATACAATGAGCAAAATAAAAATAACAACTACCTGTAAAAGAATTCCTGCAGACCTTTATACCCCCGTAGGCATTTATCTGCGCATGCGAGATAAATTTAGGGATACTATTTTACTTGAAAGTACTGACTCACATGCAGGGGAAAACAGCAGATCCATCATTGGTATTAATGCTGTTGGCGGTATTGAGATTATGACTTTTGAAAAGGCAGAATTTAAATTTCCCGGTAAAAAACCCGAAATTCAGGAAATAAAAAACAGAGAGAAAACAACAGACATACTCGGCAATTTTATTGATAGTTTCGAAGTGGAAGTGCCTGTTGAAAAAATTGCATGCATAGCGCAGGGTTTGTTTGGTTACACTACATACGATGCAGTTCAGTTTTTTGAAAATATACGTTTTACTTCTGCAAAAGTACATTCGGATAAGGTTGATGGAGATGAAAGTTTAATTGCTTTAATGCGTTACAGAATTTACCAGTATATTATTATTATTGATCATTTTAAAGATGAGATTTTTCTGTGTGAAAATATTTTTGCGGGTCTTGACAGTAAAATAGAAAGTGTAGAAAATATACTTAGAAGCAAGGATGTTCCTGAATTTCCATTTAATAAAACTGGGGAGGAAGTTAAGGATATGGCGGATGAAACTTACAGGAAAATGGTTGAGAAAGGGATTGAATCATGTAAACGTGGTGATGTGTTTCAGATAGTTTTAAGCAGAACTTTTAAACAGCATTTTAGTGGAGATGAATTTAATGTTTACAGACGTTTACGAAGCATAAACCCCGGGCCTTATTTATTTTATTTTGATTATGGAGATTACCGTTTGATGGGATCCAGCCCCGAGAGTCAGGTAATAATTAATTCCGGAAAAGTAACTGTACACCCTATAGCCGGTACATTTATGCGAACAGGTGATGATGAGGCTGACAAAGCACTTGCGATAAAACTGGAAAATGATCCCAAAGAAAATGCTGAGCATATTATGTTGGTAGATCTTGCTAGGAACGACCTTAGCAGGGTTTGTAATAACGTTGAAGTAACGAAATTTAAGGACATAAACTTTTACTCTCATGTTATTCATATGGTGAGCGAAGTTCAGGGAACTTTAGAAACAGAAATAAATCCATTTAAAATTATGGCTGCGGTGTTTCCCGCGGGTACGTTAAGTGGGGCGCCAAAGTTTAAAGCCATGCAA
>JAYUZL010000064.1:0-6666 GCA_043751875.1 Ferruginibacter sp. | reverse complement strand
AAACCAATGTTTGGTCCTTCAGGTGTTTCAATAGTACACAAACGACCATAATGAGAATAATGCACATCACGTACTTCAAAACCTGCACGCTCTCTGCTTAAACCGCCGGGTCCCAGTGCAGAGATACGACGTTTGTGCGTAATCTCACTTAAAGGATTAGTCTGGTCTAAAAACTGACTTAACTGAGAAGTACCAAAGAAAGAATTGATAACAGAAGACAATGTTCTTGCATTGATCAAATCTACCGGAGTAAATACTTCATTATCTCTTACATTCATACGCTCTCGAATAGTACGTGCCATACGGGCAAGACCAACACCAAACTGCGCATACAATTGCTCACCTACAGTGCGTACACGACGGTTGCTAAGGTGATCAATATCATCAACCTCACTCTTACCGTTTGTAAGCGCAACAAGTGTTTTAATGATAGCAATGATATCGTCTTTTGTAAGAACTTTTTTTGTAATAGGAAAATCAAGACCTAAACGACGATTGATTTTGTAACGACCAACTTCTCCCAAATCGTAACGCTTATCACTGAAAAATAATTTATCAATAATACCACGAGCAGTTTCATCATCAGGCGCATCTGCACCTCGAAGCTGCTTATAAATATGTTGAACCGCTTCCAACTCAGAATTTGAAGTATCCTTATTTAGGGTATTGTAAATGATAGAATAATCACCACTTACTTCTTCTTTTTGTATAAATACATTCTTAACATCTACAGAAAGAATGGTAGCAATATTGCTTTCATCCAAAACTGTATCCCTTTCAAGAATAATTTCGTTTCTTTCAATAGATACTACTTCACCGGTGTCTTCATCAACAAAATCTTCGACCCAAGTACGCAATACACGTGCAGCAAGGCGTTTGCCTATTTGTTTTTCAAGATTTTTCTTATCAGCTTTTATTTCATCCGCCATACCAAATAATTCAAGTATGTCTTTATCAGTTTCAAAACCAATAGAGCGAAGTAAAGTAGTTACCGGGAATTTTTTCTTGCGGTCGATATAAGCAAACATGACATTATTAATATCAGTTGCGAATTCCATCCATGCACCCTTAAAAGGAATTACACGGGCTGAAAATATTTTGGTTCCATTAGGGTGAGTAGACTGACCAAAGAATACTCCGGGTGAACGGTGGAGCTGGCTTACAACAACTCTTTCCGCACCATTAATTACAAAAGTACCACGAGGGGTCATGTAAGGAATATTCCCTAAAAACACATCCTGTACAATTGTTTGAAAATCTACATGTTCTTCATCATTACAGCTAAGACGAAGCTTAGCTTTCAATGGAACAGCATAAGTTAGACCTCTTTCAATACACTCATCTATTGAATAGCGTGGTGGATCTACGAAATAATCTAAAAACTCCAATACGAAAATGTTTCGGGTATCACTTATGGGGAAATTTTCTTTGAACACACGAAACAATCCCTCTACGTTGCGCTTATCAGGCGTGGTTTCCAATTGAAAAAAATCTTTAAATGATTGAATCTGGATACCGAGCAAATCAGGTTGTTCCGCTATGAGTTCAACCTTTCCAAAGTTGATACGCTTAGCAGCATTTGTTTTTGTTGCAGACATATATTAATTAAAACGTTTAGTGAAGATCCTTGCGATTAAATTAGAGCTTGCGCTACTGAGTCAATTTAAGGATTGCAAAGGTAGTAAATAAATTTAAATAAATTTCTATAAAAATGATTTTGGCAGGAAGTTTGAAGAAAGCCGAGGTTTGAAAAAATGTCATGCCGCTTATCGTAACTATTTTAGTTCATTTTTAGTAAAACTATATATTGTATTATTCACTTTTATCAAACATAAAAAAGCTATCATTAAAAAATGATAGCTTAGAAAAATAAATATTTAACTACTAAATATTACTTAGATCTTCTTTGGCGTTTGCCAGCCTTGTAGCTTCGGCATTTAAAGCATCTTGCTTAACATCTAATGCTTTTTCGTGCACATCGCTTTTTATTTCATGTACTTTATTGGCTGCTGCATCGGTTGCATTTTCAACTTTATCTGTTGCACTTTCAACAGCATCGTGGGTTTTGCCGGTAAGTTCTTCGTATTTATCTTCTGCCTTTTCCTTTAACTCTTCCGCTTTTTCTTTTGTGGCATCCCAGGCGACTTCGGCTTTGTCTTTTGTTTTATCCCAAAGTTCTTCTGCTTTATTAGTTGCGTCTTCCCATACATTTCCGGCTTTATCAGTAAGCTCAGCTGCTTTGCCTTTAAGTTTGTCAAAAAAACTTTCTTCTTCTTTAATAATTTCGTCGCTCATTTTTTTATGTTTTAAAGGTTAAAAAATCATTTTACCAAATTCTAGCCCTATTCTCGGGTTTAATATACATTGAATCGCCTTCTTTTAGATTAAATGCTGCGTAGAAAGGATCAAAATGCACCAAAGGGCCATTTACTCGAAACATTTCTGGGGAGTGAGGATCTGTAAGCAATCTGGTACGCATACTTTCGTCTCTGTCTTTTACCCTCCATATTTGCGCATAACTTAAGAAAAACCTTTGGTTTGGTGTAAAGCCATCAATTTTTGTAGTGTCTTTACCTTGCTTTGTCATTTTAAATGCATCGTATGCAATACAAAGCCCACCAATATCCGCTATATTTTCACCTTGTGTAAGTGAACCATTTACATGCATATCTCCGAACATTTTGTAAGCATCGTATTGTTTTACTATGGAATTTGTTTTTTCTTTAAACTTACTTAAATCATCTTTACTCCACCAATTTTTTAAGTTTCCTTTTTCGTCGTATTGACTTCCCTGGTCGTCAAAACCATGTGTCATCTCGTGACCTATTACCATCCCAATACCACCATAATTTATGGCATCATCTGCGTTTACTTCAAAGAAAGGAAATTGCAAAATACCTGCCGGGAAAACAATTTCGTTGTTGCTTGGGTTGTAATAGGCATTTACTGTTGGTGCTGTCATAGCCCATTCCGTCCTGTCCACATCTTTATCGATTTTTGCAGTGGCTTCTTTCAAGTCGTGTGCTCTTATACCTTGAACATTGCCAAAAAAATCGTCTTTATTAATTGTTACATCATCATATTTTTTCCATTTAGTTGTGTAACCTACTTTTTTTAAAAATGCATTCAACTTTACGATCGCCAGCTTCTTTGTGGTGTCGCTCATCCACTCATTTTTTAATATTCTTGCAGCAAATGCTTTTTGTAAATTCTCTACCAATTCATTCATTCTTTTCTTTGCGCCTTCTGTATAATATTTCTCCACGTACAATTGACCTATAAGGTCTCCAATACCCCTGTCTACCATCGATACCATTTTTTTCCAACGACTTTCTTCTACTTTTTGCCCGCTAAATATTTTATTGAAATCAAAGGAAGCATCTCTAAACTTTTTACTTAAGAGTGAAGCGTTAGCAGCAATATATCCAAATTTTATTTTACTTTTCCATGATTCTATTGGTTGTGTAGCAAGCAGATTATTTAATGCTGAATAATAGTCCGGTTGAGATACATTCACACTATCAGGATTTGTTTTTAGTGCTGAGAAAAATAAACTTAAATTAATATTTGGAAGCGTTTTTTGTAGATCTACAATACTGCGTTTGTTATAATTTTTTTGTGGATCACGCAGATCTGCCGGTAGTTTGTGGCTTTTTGCCATTTCTGTTTCCAGTGATAAAATTGAGGCTGCATTTTTAGTTGCTGTTGCAGAATCAGTTCCAGTAAACTGAAATAATTTTTTTGCATAATCCAGCATAGCTTTTCTTACTAATTTACTTGTACTGTCTTGTTTTGTATAATAATCTTTTTCCGGTAAGTTCAAACCCGATTGTGAAAAAACTGGTAAGTTTTTAGAGCTATTTTTTTCGTCTGATGTCACATTAAACCCGAATAAATCATGACCCTGCCCATCTGCGTTCAGCTTAGCAAGTAATTCAATTAATTGTCTGTAATCTTTTACAGCATCTATTTTTGCAAGCAAAGGATTTATTGGATCCATTCCTATTTTCTCAATCGCATCTGTATCCATTCCTGATGTATAGTAATCTCCTACCTTTTGTTTGATACTTCCAATTTTATCAGCTTGTGCAGCCGCTTCTTCTAAAATGCCTTTTAATATTTTTTGATTGTTTTGATACAATTCGTAAAAAGTACCCCACCCTCTTTGGTCATCAGGTATTTTTGTAAGTTTCATCCACCCACCATTGGCATAACTAAAGAAATCATTGCCCGGCTTTATTGAACTATCCATTCCTTTTGTATCAAAAAAGGAAATCTTTTTTACTATTTCTGTGCTGGCGTCTTTTTTTGTGTTACATGATGCAGCAACACATATGGAAACGGCCACAAAAACAATTAGGTTAATTCTCATTTAATAAATTTTATAAGTATTGGTAAATATCCTAAAAACAACGATATGTTTGAAATAAATTCCATAAAGCGTTAGTGAAACTGTTTTTCGCATGTAATTTCGAAAAGAGTTTAATTAGACACAATGATGTAACCAAGTTTTTAATAAATACCGATTGGATTAACCTAAAAACCCTTTCGGTATAGAATTAAAAAAGGGTTTACATAAAAATTATTAAACTTTTTTCACAATTCGTATTTTATCTTAGATTTCATCGCCTACTTCAATTTCCTTCTAAGTAGAGAGGTGAATCATGAAAGCTTTTCGTTATCAGCAATGGTAATAAAAACGAAAGCCCCGAGGTAAAACTTCGGGGCTTTCAAAAATATTCTAAAAGAAATTAAGCTATTTCAACATCTGCACCTGCATCTGTTAATTTAGTTTTTAGTTCTTCAGCTGTTGCTTTATCAACGCCTACTTTAATTGCTTTTGGAGCACCATCAACTAAATCTTTAGCTTCTTTTAAACCAAGACCTGTAAGATCTTTAACGATTTTAACGATAGCTAGCTTGTTTGGACCTGCTGCTTTTAAGATTACATCAAAAGATGTTTTCTCTTCCACTACTGCCGGACCATCGCCTGCACTCATAACAACTGCAGCTGCAGCTGGTTCAATGCCATATTCTGATTTTAAGAATTCTGCTAATTCTTGTACTTCTTTTACTGTTAAGTTTACTAAACTTTCAGCAAGTGATTTAATTTCTGCCATGATTATTGTTTTTTTCCGCCTTCATTGTTATTCACTCCGGCGGATGTGTTATTAAAAAATATTATATTTAGTTAATTTGCCGATTATCCTTTTGGAGCTTCTTCTTCGGGAGCATCTACAACCGGCGCATCTGCAACTTGTGTCTCGGCAACTGGTATTTCAGTAACAGGTGTTTTAGCAACTAGTGCACCTGCAACTGGTGCTTCAACAATTGGTGTTTCAACAATTGGTGTTTCTTCAACACCTGCTTCTTTAGCTGCATCTTTATTTTGCAAGGCACCCAATACACGTTGAATTGGCGCTTGCAATAAACCAATGACTTCGCCGATAAGCTCATTCTTGGTTTTGATCATTGTAAGGGCTTTCAACTGATTATCGCCTGTAAACACATCTCCATTAATAAAAGCTGCTTTTAATAATGGCTTCTCATTGTTATTTGCCTTGCGGAAACCTGTAAGAATAACTGCAGGATCTTTAGGATTTTCACTAAACATTAAGGCAGTTACCTTGTGCAAAGAATCGAAAACACCTGCATATTTTTCAGCATCTAAACTTTCCAGTGCTTTTTTGATGAGCGTGTTTTTTGCCACTTTCATTTCAACATGCTTATCAAAGCAATGGCTACGAAGTTTGGTTATTTGTGCTACAGAAAGACTTTCTGTATCTGTAATATAAAAATTACTGTATTGAGAGAACTTGCCTTTCAGCACTTCTATCACGTCATTTTTTTCTTGTTTTGTCATTTCAATTATTTTTAATCCCGCAAATCTTCTTTGGAGAGGATGGGTGAGGTTTTTAGTTTTGAACAGATTTAGTATCAACCAAAATGCCTGGGCTCATTGAGCTTGCCATGCTTACCCCTTTTAGATAAGTACCTTTAGAAGTTGCCGGTTTTAGTCTAATAAGAGCATTTATAAACTCCATTGAATTTTCAACCAATTTTTCAGGAGAAAAACTAACACGACCAACAGAAGCGTGTATGATACCCGCTTTGTCTACTTTAAATGCAATTTTACCACCTTTCAAATCTTTTACTGCGCCGGCTACATCATTCGTAACGGTACCTGTTTTGGGATTTGGCATTAAGTTGCGGGGGCCCAGTATTTTACCAAGTTTACCCATTTTAGGCATTACTGATGGAGTTGCAACAATAACGTCAACATCTGTCCAACCACCTTCAATTTTTGCTATGAATTCATCCAATCCTACAAAATCTGCACCTGCTGCAGTTGCTTCTGCTTCTTTATCGGGCGTGCAAAGCACTAAAACAGATTTTGTTTTGCCTGTACCATGTGGTAAAGAAACGGTGCCACGAATAGCCTGATCTGCTTTTTTAGGATCTACACCTAAACGAACATGAAGATCTACAGAACTATCAAATTTTGTAGTGTTAATATCTTTTACGAGAGTTGATGCTTCTTTTAGGGTATAAGCCTTATTAGCGTCAACCTTAGCATTTGCTAATTTTCTTTTTTTAGTAATCATTTTTTAAAAAGTTTTTTGGTTGACAATTAATTTTCCCAAGGTGCTTTACCTTCTACAGTTA
>JAYUZL010000063.1:0-4639 GCA_043751875.1 Ferruginibacter sp. | reverse complement strand
AAACCAAACACTGGTAAAAAATAAACTACGTAGCAGGGTGATTTTACAAGCTGATGGACAAATGAAAACGGGTCGAGATATTGCCATTGCAACATTGCTGGGTGCAGAAGAATGGGGTGTAGCTACTGCCGCACTGATAGTAGAGGGTTGTATAATGATGCGAAAATGTCATTTAAACACTTGTCCAGTTGGCATTGCATCACAAGACCCTGAACTTAGAAAGCGTTTCACCGGTGATGCACAACATGTGGTAAATTTCTTTATGTTTTTAACAGAAGAATTACGGGAAATAATGGCAGAACTTGGTTTTAAAACGATCAATGAAATGGTAGGGCAAGTTGACTGCCTCACACAAAAAGATGATATTTTTCATTGGAAATATTCCAGGCTGGATCTGTCTCCAATTCTATATAAACAATCAGCATCTGCATTTACAGGTTTATATAACATGGAAGCACAAAATCATGAATTAGAAAATGTACTGGATTGGCAGTTACTTGCTGCAGCAAAATCATCTTTAGAAAAAAAAGAAAAAACAACTGCATCATTTAATATAAAAAATACAAACAGAACGGTAGGGACTATTTTATCTAACGAAATAACAAAGTTGTATAAAGCTAATGGTTTGCCTCATGATACTATTCATTTTAAATTTAATGGAACGGCAGGCCAAAGTTTTGGTGCGTTTAACACTAAAGGAATTACGCTTGAGTTAGAAGGTGATGCCAATGATTATTTTGGAAAAGGACTAAGCGGTGCAAAATTAATTGTATATCCCGCTGCCGATGCGGGTTTTGTACCTGAGGAGAATAGCATCATTGGTAATGTAGCTTTTTACGGCGCTACCAGTGGCAATGCTTTTATAAGAGGAAAGGCGGGTGAACGTTTTGCCGTACGCAACAGCGGCGCAAATGTAGTGGTAGAGGGCGTTGGTGACCATGGCTGTGAATACATGACCGGAGGCAATGTAGTTATTTTAGGTAACACCGGTAGAAACTTCGCTGCAGGTATGAGCGGTGGTATCGCATACATATATGATGTACAACAAGTATTTGCTAATGCATGTAACAAAGAAATGGTGGACTTAGATCCACTATCAAATGACGATGCCATATTTTTACGGGCAATGATAGAGAATCATTTTAATTACACAAAAAGTACCGTAGCTAAGTTTGTATTAAACGATTTTGAAAATCAATTGCAGCATTTTATAAAAGTTTTTCCAAAAGATTATAAAAAAGTATTAGAACAAAAAAAAATACAATTGATAGAAGTTAAATAGAATTTTGAGCCCAGCAAAGCAGAAGCATTTTTCAACTTCGGTGGCGTCGCACATTTCATCTTCAAAACTTTTATCAACTTTTATTTAAGCGTCTTGTAAATCACAAAGTAAAATACAAAGCACAGAAAGCTATTTGCGTGATACGGGAATTCTTAGTATGCTTAGTGTTTAAAAAAATTAAAACTAATGGGAAAAACAACTGGCTTTTTAGAATTTACCCGGGAGCTTCCATCTAAAAGAAAGGTGGAAGAGCGACTTAATGACTACAAAGAATTTGTTCTACCATACACAGATGAAAAGTTAAACGAACAAGCAGGAAGATGTATGAATTGTGGCGTGCCTTTTTGCCACAATGGTTGTCCGCTCGGTAATATTATACCTGAGTTTAATGATGCCGTGTATAACCAAGAATGGAAAAATGCGTATGAAATATTAAGTTCCACCAATAATTTTCCTGAGTTTACCGGGCGCATTTGTCCTGCACCTTGTGAGAGCGCATGTGTACTGGGTATTAACCAGCCTGCAATTGCCATTGAAGAAATAGAAAAACACATTATTGAAATTGCTTTTGAAAAAGGATTTGTTCAACCAAGAAAAAATATTGTACGAACTGCTAAAAAAATTGCTGTAATTGGTAGTGGCCCTGCTGGCCTTGCAGCCGCCGCACAATTAAATTACGCGGGCCATGCTGTAGTTGTTTTTGAAAGAGATGATTTGCCTGGTGGGTTACTCCGCTATGGTATCCCCGATTTTAAATTAGAAAAATGGGTTATTGACAGACGAATAAAATTTATGGAAGAAGAAGGAATTGTATTTACCTGTAATGCCAATGTTGGTGTAAACATACTTATTACCGATTTGCTAAGAGAATATGATGCAATTATTTTAGCCGGCGGCTCCACTATACCACGAGATTTAAATATTAAAGGGAGGGCAATAAAAGGAGTGCATTTTGCCATGGATTTTTTAACACAACAAAACAAATTAGAGGCTAATCTGTCTTCAACTCTCTCCCAAGGGGAAAGAGAAGCAAATGGCCAAAGAAATTTAAAGGAGACTGCTTATCAAAAAAATGTAGTAGTTATTGGAGGTGGAGACACAGGCAGCGATTGCGTAGGTACGAGCAACAGACAAAAAGCAAAAACCGTTACACAGTTTGAACTAATGCCAACCCCACCAAAAAACAGAACGGCTAACATGCCTTGGCCTCAATACCCTATGATTTTAAAAAACACTTCATCCCACGATGAAGGTGCAACTAGGCAATGGGCAACTGCCACAAAAGAATTTGTAGCAGATGAAATCGGAAATTTAAAAGCATTAAAAATTGTAGATCTGCAGTGGAAAATAACAGAAGATGGTAAACCCGCAAACTTTGTAGAAATTGAAAACACTGAAAGAGAAATACCCTGCGAAATGGCCTTGCTTGCCATGGGATTCGTTCACCCTCAACAGGACGGGTTATTAAATCAACTCCAAATTAAGCTTGACGAAAAAGGAAATGTAAAAGCCACTGAAAAAGATTTCCAAACTAATATTTCTAAAATATTCACCGCCGGCGACATGCGGCGTGGCCAATCATTGGTTGTGTGGGCTATCAGTGAAGGCAGAGAATGTGCCCGAAAAGTAGATGAGTTTTTAATGGGATCTAGTATGTTGGATTCCAAAGACTATACAATTCAAAATATCAAATATTAAATAGATTTAATTTAATTTATTTATAGCATAAATATATTTTTATAACATTAAATGGAAATATAAATGACTTATTTTAGAGATAAATAGTTTTTTTTAAGTATTATTGTTAAATAACCTGATTTATTTAACAAATTTACCTAACATGAAAAATATAACCTTCACTAAAATTGCACCATTTCTAGTTCTCTCTATAGTAGCAATTGCAGCTATTTTTATTCCCTCTCTTCCCAATTTTGATGATGGTAAATTTAATGCAGCAGATGTTGCATGGATTTTGGTGGCAACTGCACTGGTATTTTTAATGACACCTGGCTTAGCATTTTTTTATGGGGGGATGGTCAACCGTAAGAATGTAATAAGCACTATGATAAAAAGTGTGGTGTCCGCAGGTGTCGTAAGCGTGCTTTGGGTAACGGTTGGTTATAGCCTTTGTTTTGGTGAAACGATTGGCGGTTTTATCGGTAATCCTATGACCCATTTTATGTTTAAAGGAGTTGCTTCAGGTGCTCCTTCCTTACAAGGTGGTGCTATCCTTACCATTCCGCTTTTATTATTTGCCTTGTTTCAACTCATGTTTGCTATTATAACCCCCGGTTTGGTAGTAGGTGCAGTAGCTGAGCGAATAAAATTTTCTGCTTATATATTATTTATAGTATTGTTTAGTTTGCTTGTATATGCACCATTAGCTCATTGGACCTGGCATCCGCAAGGTTTCCTTGCAAAAATGGGTGTATTAGATTTTGCCGGAGGAACAGTGGTACATATATCTGCAGGTTGTGCGGCACTTGCGGGAGCATTGGTTTTAAAAAGGAGACAATCGCATATTGACCACAAAGAAATTCCACCTGCAAATATTCCTTATGTTTTAATTGGCACTGGGTTGCTTTGGTTTGGTTGGTTTGGGTTTAATGCTGGTTCTGCTTTGGCAGCAAATACGCTGGCAGTTTCTGCATTTGCAACCACTAATGTAGCTGCGGCAGCGGCAGGTTTAAGCTGGATGTTTTTTGATGTTATAAAAGGTAAAAAACCATCAGTACTTGGTTTTTGTATTGGTGCGGTTGTAGGCTTAGTTGCTATAACACCGGGTGCAGGTTTTGTAGCCATACCACAAAGTATTTTCATAGGTTTTATTGCAGCTATCATTTCTAATGTTGCAGTTCATTACAAATCAAAATCAAGTTTGGATGATACGCTCGATGTTTTTCCGTGCCACGGTATTGGTGGAATGGTAGGCATGATTTTAACCGGAGTTTTTGCTACAAAAACCGTAAACCCCGCAGGTGCTGATGGGTTATTTTATGGCAATTCCGCATTCTTTTTTACTCAGTTAAAAGGGTTGGCAATTGTTGTTGCATATAGTTTTACCATGTCTTTTGTAATATTTAAATTCATCAATTTCATACTTCCGATAAGAGTAAGTCAAGAAGAAGAATTACTTGGCCTAGATGCTTCTCAGCACGACGAAAATTATACTCAGGGCACGTTGCTTGTACAAACAAACGGTATTTTAAAAGAAGAAATTATTGAAAATTAAAAAAGATAAATTTAAATTTCTTTTTTTATAATTAGTCGACCCTCAAAAACTATATTAACCTTATCAACATTGAGTTTAATCACCCTATGGGTATAAAATAATTGCAGGATATTTGAGTTTTACTT
>JAYUZL010000062.1:0-7830 GCA_043751875.1 Ferruginibacter sp. | reverse complement strand
GTAAACTGTGCCGCCTTCAGCAAAGAATTATTAGAGAACGAACTATTTGGCCACAAAGCAGGTGCCTTTACAGGTGCTTTAAAAGATGCAAAAGGTATATTTGAAGAAGCAAATAATGGCACTGTTTTTTTAGATGAAATTGGAGAAATGCCAATGGAATTACAGGCAAAACTGTTGCGTGTGCTGGAAAATGGCGAACTACTTAAGCTGGGCGACAGCAAAGCAACCAAAGTTAATGTGCGCATTATAGCTGCTACAAATAGAGAGCTACAAAAAGAAATAGCTTCGGGTAATTTTAGAGAAGATCTTTTTTATCGAATAGCTGTTTTTCAGATAGCCTTGCCTGCGCTAAGAGAAAGATCAACCGATATAGAAGAACTTGCCGGTTATTTTTTGAAGCTATTTGAACAAAAGACTAATAAAAAAATACACTCATTTTCGCCGGAATATATTTCACTTTTAAAACAGCATCAGTGGCAGGGTAATATCAGAGAACTAAAAAATGTAATAGAGCGAAGTGTAATATTATCTGATAGCAACGAAATTTCTGTCGGTTCTTTACCTGCGGAATTTCAATCTCGTAAATCTCAAATAGGAATTAATAAGCAACTTTCAGCTTTTGATCTTGCCAGCGCAGAAAAGATACATATCCAAAAAGTAATTAATTATACCAATGGGAATAAAACGGAAACTGCCCGTTTATTAAACATAGCGCTCACAACACTTTACCGAAAGCTGGATGAGTTTAAAATCAGCTAACCCTTTCATAATGCTAATCTATACCCTTTCATAATGAAAGGGTTTTTTAATACCTGCTTAAAATAAAATTAGCTAACTGCAGTAATGGTAAGGGTTTAAGGCTTTTCGTATTTTTTGGTTGTGTAATTGAACATGATGATTTCTCAAACAACAATAAGCATTTAAAATTTTTTATAAATCATTACCTCATGACAATCATTTTAACCATCAGTGGAATTCTAATTTTCCTATTGTTTTTTGCAAGCATACAAACATTCGATAAAATATAAAAACATGACAATACTTTTCATTATCGGCATTACAGTATTCATTTATATGTGCTACGTACTAGTAAAGCCTGAAAAATTTTAAACGAAATTTTTCAGCGATAAATATTTATCAATAGAAAATAATAAAACTGCAGTAAAAAAAATTAAAATGAATACAGAAATTCTCGGCATTGTCTTAATGTATGTATTGGTAATTGTTTTTGCAATACCATTGGGTCGCTACATTGGCAAGGTTTTCAGTAATGATAAAACATGGCTAGACAAAATATTTAATCCACTCGATAAAATATTTTATAAAATAAGTGGTGTAGATGTTACAAAACAAATGACCTGGAAACAGCATTTGTTGGCACTACTTACCATCAATCTTTTGTGGTTTTTAATTGCCATGTTTACACTTACCAATATGAGCTGGCTTCCTTTAAATCCTGATACAAACCCATCGATGAGTGGAGATCTTGCATTTAACACAGCAGTCAGTTTTGTTACTAACACCAACCTGCAACATTACAGTGGCGAGAGTGGTTTATCTTACTTAGGGCAGCTTACTTTAATGCTTTGGCAGTTTATAAGCGCCGGTTGTGGTATTGCTATTTGTGCAATGGTTTTTAAAGCAATGAAAGAAAAATCGATAGATGGACTTGGTAATTTTTACCAGCTTTTTATTCGCTCTTGTACAAGAATTTTATTTCCCCTTTCTCTGATACTTGCGTTGTTCTTGTTGTTTAATGGCACACCAATGACCATGCAGGGAAAAAAATCCATGATAACGCTTCAGGGGGATACAGTTCAGGTGAGCCGTGGGCCTGTTGCAGCATTTGTTGCCATTAAACAACTTGGTACAAATGGTGGCGGGTTCTTTGGTGCTAACTCTGCACATCCTTTAGAAAATCCAAGTTATTTCACCAACATCTTGGAAACTGTGTCGATAATGCTGATTCCTATTGCAATGATTTTTGCAATGGGTTATGTGTTAAAAAGAAAGCGACTTGCATGGACAATTTTTGGTGTGATGACCATCGGTTTTTTCCTACTTCTCTTACCGTCGATAGTAAGTGAAATGAATGGCAATAATGCCCTCACAAAAATGGGTATTGTGCAAAATATGGGCAGTATGGAAGGTAAAGAAGTTCGCTTTGGTTCGCCGGCATCTGCTTATTGGGCAATTAATACAACCGCCACCAGTAATGGATCTGTAAATGCCATGCATGATAGTATGACACCCGCAACAGGCATGTTCGCTATGCTTGGTATGATGGTAAATTCATTTTATGGTGGTGTAGGCGTAGGTTTTTTAAACTTTTATATATTTATTATTCTTGCGGTATTTATAAGTGGTTTGATGGTGGGAAGAACACCGGAATTTCTAGGCAAAAAGATTGAAGCCAAAGAAATGAAAATTGCCATGATGATAGCATTATTGCACCCACTGCTTATATTAGCAGGTACCGCAATTGCAAGCCATATTTATGCAGGCAATCCACAAGTATATGCAGGCTGGTTAGGTAACCCCGACAACCATGGCTTTAGCGAAATGCTGTATGAGTTCACCTCCTCCAGTTCCAATAACGGTAGTGGTTTTGCAGGGCTTGGAAACAATACGCCATTCTGGAATATTGCATGCGGAATTGTAATGTTGCTCGGACGTTATCTACCCATCATAGGTCCAGTGGCCATTGCAGGTATTCTTGCTACAAAAAAATATATACCGGAAAGTGCAGGAACACTTCGTACAGATACAGCAACTTTTGGGTTAATGGTATTTGCCGTTATAGCAATCGTTGCAGCATTGTCTTTTTTTCCAGCACTCACATTAGGGCCAATAGCAGAGTATTTTAAAATGCGATAACTCCTGCCCTTTGTAGAGGCGAAAGTGAATTCTTTTTTGACCCGAAAAATTGCACCAATATTTAACATTATGAGCAATTATAATTTTCTGAGTCTTTTGTGGAAAAAAAAATTTAATCACATTTCATCTTCAACTAGCTATGTAGCTTTTTAGAAAAAGTAAATAGAATCTGAAAAATTAAAAAAGCCATTCATCCTTTAAAAAATTGAATGTTTAAAAAATAGAAAAATGCCAAACAAATCAGATAAAAATAAACTTTTTGAAAGCTCACTTTTTAAAGTCGCTTTTAAACAAGCGATCGTAAAACTTAGCCCCGCCAAAATGATTAAAAACCCAGTAATGTTTACCGTTTGGGTAGGCACTATCGTAATGGCTGCTGTATGCATATGGATAGCTAGCGGTGAAAAAAACCAGGGCGGGTTAATTTATAATATTGTAGTGACAGCTGTGCTTTTTATAACACTGCTCTTTGCAAATTTTGCAGAAGCAATTGCAGAAGCCAGAGGTAAAGCACAGGCTGACAGTCTTAGAAAAACAAGAGAAGAAACACCTGCAAAACTCGTACAGATCGTAGGTGATACGTACTTAAATGAGATAAAAATTATTCCATCATCCCGACTGGAAAAAGGGGATGTGTTTTTATGCGAAACCGGTGATATTATCCCATCTGACGGGGAAATTATTGAAGGACTTGCTACCATTGATGAAAGTGCCATTACAGGTGAAAGTGCACCTGTAATTAGAGAAGCCGGTGGCGATAAAAGCAGCGTTACAGGTGGTACAAAAGTATTGTCAGATCAAATAAAAGTAAAAGTTACCACAGACCCTGGCGAAAGTTTTTTAGACAAAATGATCGCACTGGTAGAAGGTGCAAGCAGGCAAAAAACTCCCAACGAAATAGCTTTAACAATCTTGCTTGCAGGTTTTACACTTGTGTTTATTATCGTAACAATTACACTAAAACCATTTGCAGATTATGCAAATACCCCCATTACCATTTCTGCATTTATAGCGTTGTTTGTATGCCTTATACCTACAACTATCGGAGGCTTATTATCTGCTATTGGCATAGCAGGAATGGATAGAGCACTACGTGCAAACGTCATCACAAAAAGTGGTAAAGCGGTGGAAACTGCCGGCGATATTGATGTATTGCTATTAGATAAAACAGGAACTATTACCATAGGAAACAGAAAGGCAACAAAATTTTATCCTGCCAATAATATAGATGAGGCAACTTTTGTAAAAGCAGCGGTGTTAAGTTCTATGGCAGATGAAACCCCCGAGGGCAAATCTATTATTGAACTTGCGAGGCTTGATGTTCATTCTTTAAAAGTAAATGCACCACGCTTTATAAAATTTACTGCTGAAACCAGAAGTTCGGGTATCGACTTTGGTACTACACGCATAAGAAAAGGTGCATCAGATGCTATTAAAAACCTTAGCGAAAAAGCAGGTAATATTTTCCCGGGGGAAGTGGCAGAAAATGTAAGATTGATTTCCAGCAATGGTGGAACACCATTGGTAGTAGCAGAAAATGAAAAAGTACTTGGTGTGATAGAATTGCAGGATATTATTAAGACCGGCATGAAAGAGCGTTTTGAACGCCTTCGTAAAATGGGTATTAAAACTGTAATGGTTACAGGCGATAACCCGCTTACAGCAAAATTTATTGCAGAAAAAGCCGGTGTAGATGATTTTATTGCGGAAGCAAAACCAGAAGATAAAATGAACTACATTAAAAAAGAGCAGCAGGCAGGAAGGCTTGTAGCGATGATGGGTGATGGTACAAATGATGCACCTGCATTGGCACAGGCAGACGTGGGAGTAGCTATGAACAGCGGTACCCAAGCTGCTAAAGAAGCAGGCAACATGGTAGATCTTGATAACGACCCAACAAAATTGATAGAAATAGTAGAGATAGGAAAACAACTTTTAATGACCCGAGGTACTCTTACTACTTTTAGTATAGCAAATGATGTGGCAAAATATTTTGCTATCGTTCCGGCACTTTTCATTACATCTATTCCTGCTTTACAAGGGTTAAATATTATGAAATTGCACAGTCCGGAAAGTGCTATTTTATCTGCTGTCATATTCAATGCCATAATTATTCCTATGCTTATACCACTTGCCCTGAAGGGTGTGGCATATAAACCAATAGGGGCATCTGCATTGCTTCGTAGAAATTTATTGATTTATGGGCTAGGTGGTGTTTTGATACCTTTTGTAGGTATTAAATTATTAGACTTGTTGGTTGGAGCATTTGTGTAAAAAAAATTAAAATTAAAAAATTAAACATCTCAAAATGAAACAAAATATTTTAATAGCAATAAGACTAACAGTATTCTGCCTTATTTTCTTTTCAGGTATATATACACTTATTATTTTAGGTGCTGCACAATTTGCCGCCAACAAAGGCAATGGAGAAATAATTGAACACAACGGTAAAACATTTTTTGCCAATATAGGGCAAAAATTTACAGAGGATAAATATTTTTATTCTCGCCCATCTGCAGTTGATTACAATGCAGCAGGTGCAGGAGGAAGTAACAAAGGGCCTTCAAACCCTGATTATCTCAAAGATGTGCAAAGCAGGGTAGATAGTTTTCTTGTTCACAATCCTGGCATTAACAAAAATGAAATACCTGCAGATCTTGTAACAGCAAGCGGAAGCGGTATAGATCCAAATATTTCCGTAATGGCAGCAAATGTGCAGGTAAAAAGGATTGCAGCGGTAAGAAAAATTTCGATAGGCAATATCGAGAACCTGGTTTCATCGCAGATAGAAAAACCTTTTATGGGAATGTTTGGCCCCGAAAAAATAAATGTATTAAAATTAAATATTGCTCTCGACGAGTTAAAAAATTAGACAGTGTTAAAAATGAAAAAGTATTTAAAAATTCTTGCGACAGCAATTGTTGTAAGCTTGCAATTAATAAACAGCAACACAGCAATTGCACAAACAGACAGCACATCTCCTCTTAAAATTAGTGGTTATTTAGAAACGTATTACAGCTATGATTTCGGAAATCCGGCAAACCATACAAGACCCGGTTTTTTCTATTCATTCAACAGGCACAACGAGGTAAATTTAAATCTAGGTTTTATAAAAGCGGCATATACCACAGATAAAGTTCGTGGAAACCTGGCAGTGGCTACAGGAACTTATATGAATGTAAACCTGGCAGCAGAACCCGGCGTATTAAAAAATATTTTTGAAGCCAATGCAGGGGTAAAAATTTCTAAAACGAAAAATATATGGATAGATGCAGGTATTTTTGCCTCGCATATTGGTTTTGAAAGCGCTATCGGAAAAGATTGCGCAAACCTTACACGAAGCATACTTGCTGAAAACACACCTTATTACGAAAGTGGTGTAAAGATTTCGTACACATCTAAAAATGAAAAATTATTTTTAAGTGGAATGGTACTTAACGGTTGGCAGAGAATACGAAGGGTAGATGGAAATAATACTCCTGCATTTGGTCACCAGCTTATTTACAAGCCAACATCAAAAATTACTTTAAACAGCAGTTCTTTTATTGGCAATGACAAACCTGACAGCGTTAGGCAAATGCGTTACTTCCATAATTTTTATACGCAAATACAATTATCAGACAAAGTTGCATTTACAGCAGGGTTTGATATTGGTGCAGAACAAAAAACTAAAGGAAGCAAGAGCTTTAACAGTTGGTATTCACCAGTATTAATTTTAAAATTTAATACATCAGCCAAAACAGCGGTTGCTGTACGAGGTGAATATTATTCAGATAAGAATGCTGTGATAATAAATTCAGGTACGACCAATGGATTTAAAACATTCGGCTACTCATTAAATTTCGATTACAGTGTGGCAAGCAATGTATTATTTAGAATAGAAGGAAGAGGCTTAAATGCAAAAGACAAAATTTTTACTGCTAAGGATTTGCAACCGACCGCCAGTAACTTTTCACTGTCTACATCCCTTGCTGTTTCATTCTAATTAATTTTTAAAAAAATTCCGAAAATAATGTCTTTATAAAAATGAGTGACAAAGAAACAAACGTTCAGCATTTTCTTGATCTTATAAAAAAATCAAGAAGGGGCAAGTTTAAAATTTACATTGGTATGAGCGCCGGTGTAGGTAAGACTTATCGTATGCTACAGGAAACACATTCTTTATTAAAAAATGGTATTGATGTTAAAATTGGCTACATAGAAACACATAATAGAAAAGAAACCCATGAGCTGCTCGATGGATTGCCACTTATACCACGCCGTAAACTTTTTTACAAAGGCAAAGAACTGGAAGAGTTGGATGTGCAGGCGGTAATTAGCTTACGGCCTGAGGTTGTTATTGTAGATGAGCTGGCACATACAAATATTGAAGGCAGTAAAAATGACAAGCGCTGGCAAGATGTTTTTGACATATTAGATGCAGGGATAAATGTTATCAGTGCCATCAATATTCAGCACATAGAAAGTTTAAATGAAGAAATAAAAAAAATTACCGGTATAGAAGTAAAAGAAAGAATACCTGATAGTGTGATAGCGCAAGCAGATGAAGTTGTTAATATCGATCTTACTGCCGACGAACTTATTACCAGGTTAAAAGAAGGTAAAATATACCAGGCAGAAAAAATCGAAGCTGCTTTAAAAAACTTTTTTCAACCCCAGCATATTTTACAACTGAGGGAGCTGGCATTAAAAGAAGTAGCATCGCAGGTGGTAAGAAAAGTAGAAAGCGAGGTTACCAAAATAAATGCAATAAAACATGAACGTTTTTTAGCTTGTATTAGCAGCAATGAAAAAACCGCAAAAACAGTAATACGAAAAACTGCAAGGCTTGCCAATTATTACAACAGCAAATGGTATGTCTTATACGTGCAAATACCAAGCGAAAGTGCAGATAATATAGCATTGGATAAACAGCGGTATCTTATCAATAATTTTAAACTTGCAACAGAGTCA
>JAYUZL010000061.1:0-5208 GCA_043751875.1 Ferruginibacter sp. | reverse complement strand
TAATACATCTTTAGATGGAACAATTGCCTATTTTATAAGTTTCTTTACTTCTGCACCTGTATTATCCTCGCCTATTGGTTAAAAATACCAGGCAGTTCTTCAAATAATTTGTTGGACATTACCAATATTATATGGGCTTTATCCAAACGTTCTTTTGCATTTTGTGTGTACCTAATTTTAATGCTGTTGGTGTAATTCTGCATTGCTGCATTTAAGGTACTGTCGCAAACAATTCTTGTATGTGTAAAGGCTGCGTTATGCTTTCAAAGCCATCATGTAAAGTGATAAGGAACAAATATTTTTTAATCAAATTATCATTACCCATTTTTATAAAACCAGGTAGTTTGGCAGTAATAAAAATACATTCACCTTTACTATACATAACCTTTTCCTTAGGCTCCGGCGGTTTCATATTGTATGCCTTCGCCTAGAACAACGACATCAAAAAAAGACTAAAGGATTCTGTATTTTTTACCACTTCATAATCCTAACCGACTACACTTAATAGCTGTTCTAAATCTGTACGCATAATGGAATAATAATTTGGTACTGCTATTTCACCAATTTTAATTTCTTTTTCCTTGTGTGTCAGGCAGGCATGTTCATCAGCCAATTGGTTTTCGTTATCATGAATGAACAACTTTCTATGTTCCACTGTATAGTTCAAGTTTGCAAATTTAATTGCCTCTGCGCTGGTGGTATAATCTTGTACTTTCGGTCCCAATCCATGCCATCATTATCTTTACCTGGTTGTTGGTAGTATCGGGTACGGCATCTACCGATAATTTGATAGCGCTCCAAAGCCCCCAATAATTAATGCGACTGTAAAGGCAGCAACAGTTATTTTATTTTTTATACTAAAATGAATTATTTTAATGAGCAAATTTGACTATTAGTTTGTTATATGCTTTTAGTAATGCCTTTTTTGGACAGAAATAGCCGCAATCATTACTATACCAAAAGCAGTATAACTATGAATTCAATTTTTCTTATTATTAGAAGATGTTTTGATTTCCCGCACAATTGGTAGGCATTTTTCAATGGAGAAAAATTTGTGAATAAAATAGAAGGTATAAAAATCATAAAGGAGGCTATGCAAAATTTTAATAAAAGGAAAAACTAAACTATTTTGTAAGGTTGCCAAATGGAAGAAAATCCTTGAAAAAGGAATGAGATGTTGTGAATAAGATATTTTTCTGAATTAAATACCAACTCTACTCCATGCGTTTTAGATATGCGTTGATAAAAAGCGGAGGCCGGACAATGTGAACAACTGCATAATGGTATGCAGGCATCGTTTTCTTGTTGATTGGAATGATCTGGTGATGCGATTGAAAATTTTAGTTCTTCCTTTGTATTAAAAAACCTGCCTGTCGGCGCATGGTAGGCAAGAAAAAAGCAAAAGTTCAGAGCTCATTATAAAAGATAGAAATTAATATTTAATCAAAATCCTTTGTTTGGTATTCAATATCGGAAAAAATTAATAAAAAAAGTATCTAAATATAAAGCGTTATAAAGAAAGCTCATCATATTATGACGAGCTTTCTTTATTCAAAATCAATATTTTTAATAAGTAAATGTCAACCCTGCTCCCACACCCATATCGCTATCCCAATGTGTAGATACTGAAATGTATTTGGTGGCTATGTAGCGAAAACCTGCCATGTATTCTTTATCAGTATTAATCATCCAGCCAAAACGTAAGCGGGGGGTAACCGCTATATCTTCCCTTGATAACTGGAACCGAAGTTTGCCGTCTGCATCAATCCTGAAATCGGCTACTGTTAGGGTAGGTAAAGTAAATGCAATACCTGCAACGGCGGTTTTGCGATGGCCTTTATTGCTAACCTGCCCAAACCAATTTTTTGCCTCGCTGCCAAATATATTTTTTTGAGAGCCGTGTAAATCAAAAATATTTTTTGCAAACATGACCTCTTTTTTATAATGATAATCGAAACCCATATAAGGATAAATCCATTGCATTTTACCTAAGTATCTTCCTATCATTGTTTCACTTTCATAACCATGCTCACGGTGAAAACCTAAGTGCCAAAGAGTACTTACTTTCCAACGGGTATTAGCTACCATTGCCATCCCATCACTCCCATTACTTTCCAGCCCCACCTTTGTCATGAAATGAAACATTTTGTCGTCTGATTTCAGGTTGCGATAAGCAAGAGCAGGATTTGGTATTTCAGGATTCGGAGGGGAGTTTTCGTACCTGAATACTCTGCCCATACCGCTCATCATGTGATATAAAACATGGCAATGAAAAAACCAGTCACCACTTGCATTGGCTGCAAACTCAATGGTGTCCCTTTCCATCGGCATGATATCAATTACATTTTTTAAAGGTGCATAATCGCCCTGGCCATTCAATATCCTAAAGTCGTGACCATGCAGGTGCATAGGATGTCGCATCATACTATTGTTGTATAGGATAATCCTTACATTCTCGCCTTTCTTAATTAATATCCTTTTGCTTTCAGAAATTGTTTTATTATCCAATGTCCAGACATAGCGGTTCATATTTCCTGTCAGTTCAAATTTTAATTCTTTCAGCGGACCTTCGGGAAGTATTGTTTTACCTGGAGAACGCAACATTCCATAATTTAAGGTTACAATATCTGAAGCCTCACTCTCCGCCTTCTCCAACGGAGCGGGAGCCATTTCCATGCCTGCCATACTGTGATTGCCGTTGTTCATCTGCATCTGCTTGCCGTTCATTTTCGTGGACTTCAAAGTATCATTGGGATTTTCAAATCCTGTAATTTCAGGATACATGACAGTATTCATGTCCATTTCCTGATTTTGCATTTTCATCCCATCCATTTCAATCATATTGCCATGCATATCCATCATGTTATTCATCATTTTCATACCTGCAAAATATTTCAGCTTGGGCAATTTAGTTGCCGATACTTTTTCTCCACTGCCCAGCCAAAGCGAAGCTGATTTTGTCCTGTCCTCAGGTGTAACTAAAAATTCATAGCGCTTGTTTTCGGGAATGGTTACCACCACATCATAGGTTTCAGAAACTGCAATAATTAACCGGTCTACTTCTACAGGTTCTACATCATTGCCATCACTTGCAACAACTGTTATTTTGCCACCGGCATATGTTAGCCAATAATAATCAGAAGCACCACCATTTGCAATACGCAACCGCACTTTATCTCCTGCCTTAAACTGTGGTTGTTCGTTTTGGTTTTTACCATTGATTAAAAAATTATCGTAATAAACATCGCTTACATCCATTGCATTCATACGTTTCCACTCGTTGGTAATTTTTGTTTTGAAATGCCCTGTTTTAATCGCTTCCGTATAACTCTGTATGGTTCCTTTTTTAATGGCGAACCAATCGCTTGCATTGTGAAGACTGCGGTTAATTTCTTCCGGTTTCATATCTGCCCACTCACTTAGAGTAATGGGTATGGTAGGTATGTCCCATTCTTTTCTCTTGTTCATAATAAACATACCATACATACCAATTTGCTCCTGAAACATAGAATGACTATGATAAAAGTGTGTGCCGCTTTGAATAATTGGAAACCTGTAAATATGTGTTGTATGCGGCTTTATCGGCATTTGAGTAAGGTTAGGAACGCCATCATATTGATTGGGTAAAAACAATCCATGCCAGTGTAAGACAGTTTCTTCATCTAAGTTATTATGCACATAAATTTCAGCTGTATCACCTTCTGTAAATGTTAGTGTAGGCATAGGTATTTGCCCGTTTACTGCAATAGCTCTTTTAGTTTTTTTTCCAAAGGTTACCATTGTATCAGCGATGTATAGATCATACCGGACTGTTCTTGGCGGAGTATTGTTTGGAATATATTTTTTGCTGAAAGCTGTATAGGTGGGTTCAGCAGTCATATTCATTTGCATCCCCTCCATATTCATCTTTTTATCTTTAGCTGTATCAGTTTTCATATCCATGCCTTCCATGTTTCCCGATTTAGAACGGACAGACACATTTTCCTTCGGGATAGTATCATTTGGCATGTCCATTTTTGAACTTATCTGCATGGCCTTTTGCATGACAGGTGTTGATTTTTCTTTTACTAATTTCATGCCGCACTTTGGACAGCTCCCTGGCCTGGAAGCATGAATTTCGGGGTGCATGGGGCAGGTATAAGTCACCGGCTGCTGCTTGCTTTCTTTTTTATCCATCACCATGCCTTTCATATCCTCCTGCTTTTGCGGGACAGGTTGAGCCTGTGCGAAGGAATAAACGGAAAGCATTAATATGATTGCAATTGCTTTTTTCATCATCGAATATTTTTATTTGCAGCAATCTTTTTTACGAATAAAGATTGCTTTAAATACTTTGATTAATATTTGTTTTATTTTTTTCACTGGTATCTTAATGGTTTGCCGAAAGACTGTCTTTTGCTGATGCTGCCCAATTGATTATCAACGTTTTTTGAGCAGGTGTTAAAACTGCATTTCTGTGGATAAACGTATAGGATGCTATCGGCATTTCACCATCTTTTACCTGGTTTATTATTCCCTGCAATTTACTTTGCTGCTTACGGTTAGACAAGTCACCAAACTGGCTAAAGTTGAGCATAGCTTTACCATTTTGTATATGCGATGCCATCAACCACGCTCCCGGTTGAATATGAGAATACCACGGGTAGTTTGTGCTATTGCTGTGACAATCGTAACAAGAGGATTTTAATATCCCTGAAACATTTGCCGGCACTACCACAATTTTTTCAATGTCTGTTGGTACAACCTGCCCGTTTTGATTACGGGCAGGTTGTATAAATTGAATTGTAATAAATATTACCAACAAAGTCAAAATGATTTTTTTAAAAAGTTTCATGTATACTTTACTTTTCGCTTAACTGATATTTATTTTAATTCTTCTTTTACTGTACCACAGGCAGGCACTGATTTACCTAAATAAGGATTGGTAATTTCTTTAGTTTCGCTTATCCAGTTTGCACCCTTACCATCGTTGTACATCGGACAATGGTCATAATATAATTTTTGTCCACCACCAAATGTTTTTACCAATTGATAAATGTCCTTGCTCAACATATCAAAATGCTCCCGCTGGTGTTTGATATTACCTCCGTTTGAACCGATGTGCTCAGCATGTTCTTTGGCATCATCTTCTACATCGTTGTAAATTTTTACCTGGTCGGCAGATAATGCAGCTTTATTAAAACTGGCAAATGAAGCTGCCATCGCATT
>JAYUZL010000060.1:0-2883 GCA_043751875.1 Ferruginibacter sp. | reverse complement strand
TTTTTTTACCAACAAAAAATGACAGCAATATATTTTACTGTTGCTGTGAGCCTTTTAGAAAAAAATTAAAAAGGCAGGTCATCAATGGCATCCGGAGATGTTGCTGAGAAAGTATCCAATGGCTCCATGTATTCAGTATCTGTAACCCCTTTATCAGCAGCAGTTAGTAATACTTGTTCAATACGCCATGCATCCAGATTGGTAAAGTAATTTACTTTTCCTTCTTTTTCCCATTTGCTACCCTTAATATTAAAAAACACTTTTATTTCGTCACCAATATTTACTTTATCAATGATAGTCGTTTTGTCCTGAATAGCCTGAAACTTCACATAATTAGTAATTGTGCGGCCACCAATATCTTCTGTTTTTTCTACTGCAAATTCTCTGATTTTAAAAGTTTCTGTACGTTGTATAATATCGTATTTGGCCACTAATTTACCGGTTAATTCGTAACTCATATTTTGCTGTTTATGTTGTAAAAGTAAACTTATTTGGCATAAAAAATTTTACCAATTCTTTTCTTTTTTTAGTAATAAAAATAGCTATCTTTCAGTGTAGTATAACACGTTGGTTTAATGACTGTGATTGATTTTTAAGAACCACAGTACTTACATTTTAAATTTTTATTAATAATATTTATTACTGTTACCCTATGTATTAAAAAAATTTAATTCCAGATGATACCCTGCAGCAGCAGCACAAAATTAATGACCATACAAAATGAAAATAAAAAAAAGGTATCCTTATTTGCAAGCCCCATCCTGTATATAAATAAATGACGGATACAAAATAATGAAAGTAATTTATCACCTGCTTGTAAGAAAAATAAATTTTAATTTAATTATCACAATCCGCTTCTTTTTTTTATAATTCCATTATCTGTAAAAAATAAATTTAATAAAGATTTTAAGATAGACTATACAGGCTGGCAGGGCATTGCAAAGCGATATAAAAAAATCAGCTTTCTAATTATGCGGCTTAAAAATTCAGCAAAATTCAATACTGTGGTTATAGTGAAAAAAACAAGTGAATAAAAAATTTTTTTTTCAACAAATTCTTTTGATATTCGCTCTCCCCAACAAATATAGGTTCTCAATTGCTATAGACAGATGGCGCTGAAATATTTTGAGTGTGGATAATTTTATAAATAACGTAAATTGCTTAATGAATAATGGATAAAGTTTTTGATAAAGTATGGTCTAATTGTTTAGAGATAATCAAAGACATTGTAGAATGGCAGCATTTTAAAACTTGGTTTGAACCTATTAAGCCTGTAGCATTAAAAGAAAAAATTTTAACGATACAAGTACCCAGCCAATTCTTTTTTGAATACCTGGAAGAACATTATATTAGTTTGCTTGCGAAAACTTTAAAAAGAGAATTAGGCAAAGATGCAAGGTTAGAATACCGGATAATGGTTGACAGTGGTAACAGTAAAAACAAACCACTTACAATGGATGTTCCGGGTCATGGTTTTAAATCATATTCAAACAACGAAATGGATTTTCCTTTAGTCATAAATAACCCGGTTAAAAACCCGTTTGTGATTCCTGGTCTGAAAAAGATGCAGATAGATCCGCAATTAAACCACGCCTATACATTTGATAGTTTTATTGAAGGCGATTGTAACAGGGTAGCTAGGCGTGCAGGTAAAACAGTTGCTGAAAAGCCAGGTACAACGTCTTTTAACCCGTTGGTAATTTATGGTGGTGTTGGTTTGGGCAAAACACATCTTGCACAAGCAATCGGCAACGAGGTAAAAAGAATTCATAATAATAAAGTAGTATTATACGTAAGTTCCGAAAAATTCATCAACCAGTTTATTGATCATGGACGCAATGGTGCTATCAATGATTTTATTCATTTTTATCAGCTCATAGATGTGTTGATTATAGATGATGTGCAATTTTTTAACAGGGCCGAAAAATCGCAGGATGCATTTTTCTCCATCTTTAATCACTTGCACCAGAGCGGCAAGCAATTAATACTTACCAGCGATAAACCTCCCAAAGATTTAGAAGGTGTCCAGGAACGACTTTTAAGCCGTTTCAGGTGGGGATTGAGTGCTGACCTTCAGGTACCTGATTATGATACTAAAATTGAGATTCTAGAGAAGAAAATGAAGAATGACGGGCTGGAAATGCCGAAGGAAGTAATTAAATATATTGCTTATAATATTAACAGTAATGTGAGGGAATTAGAGGGGGCATTGATATCATTGTTGGCACAATCTTCGCTAAATAAGAGAGAAATAGATCTTGAATTGGCTAAGAAAGTACTTCGAAATTTTGTTAAATCATCCAGCAAGGAGATTACTATTGATGCCATTCAAAAAATGGTTTGTGAATATTTTGATGTGCCATACGACAAGTTGTTGCAAAAAACCCGAAAGAGAGAAATTGTACAGGCCCGGCAGATAACTATGTTTTTGGCAAAGGCATTTACCAAGAATTCATTAAAAACAATCGGAGAACATTTTGGGGGCAGAGATCATACTACAGTTATCCATAGTTGCCAAACCGTAAAAGATTTAATGGACACTGATACCATGTTTAAAGAAAGTGTAATGGAGTTACAGCAGAAGGTACAATTAGCCGCTATGTAAAGTATGATGATTAAAATATTTTCCTGTCCAAATTCTTAACCGGGGTTTGTTTTTTTTGCAATATGGTTGATGTCCGATACATGGGTTTTATTCTCTCCATCTCTCTCTTTATAAAACTGATAAAAACATTTAAAAAAAACTTCAATATATTTTTATTTAGTTTTGGGTATTACGTTGTTGAAGTGTATTTTTGCAGCCCCTTATAAAAGTTAAGGGCAGGTTAGGAGAGATGCCTGAGTGGCCGAAAGGAACGGTTTGCTAAATCGTCGTACGGGTTA
>JAYUZL010000059.1:0-4117 GCA_043751875.1 Ferruginibacter sp. | reverse complement strand
GAACTGTATTGGCGTCGCACATTTGTACAATATACCTTTTTGATACTTTTATGTGCTGATTATTTCACCCGTCGGGCGCAGATACCATCTATAAATTCGATATCTGGCTTTAATACAATTTCATTTTAAGCCCTGATTTTTTTTGGCAAAAACTGATAAGGATACTTCCAGGTTATCTGCTAACACCATACTCGATCCACCAACGCCAAAATCTCTCCTGTTAATTTTAAATGAACCAGAAAAAAGATAACCGCTATTTTGTGCAGTAGCTGTAAATGGAAACGAGATTTCTTTTGTAATTCCTTTAATGGTTAATTTACCCTTCATTAAAAACGTTCCTGGCTTTGCAGTACTTATGGAGGAAGAAACCAGATTAATAACAGGATGCTTCTCTACATCAAAGTATTCTTCTTTCCGCAAGTGCTTATCTCTCGACTGGTTATCAGTATTGATGGTAGCGGCATTAATACTAACGGCAAAACTGCTATTATCGCTATGGGCAGCATCAAAACTTATAGCTCCCTTTAGCCCGGTAAAACTGCCCCCTGTAGAAAATCCAAAATTTTTAATGGTAAATTTTATTGATGAGCCTTCATCAACAGCTACAAAATTCTGTGCCTCAACTTTGGTGAGCAATAAAATAGAAGATAATAAAATCGTAATCTGTTTCATTAGTTTAATTTTTTATAAAAACAATCATTTGGTTGTATATAATTAAATGTTGTGCTCCTATCCATATCAATAAACCTGCCCCGATTATTATCTTTAAAATGTTGCACTCTAAAACTAACACTGTTTGCTGGCTTATGTTGCCTTTGATGCACCGTTTTTATAAAATTAACACCAATAATTTTTTAAAAAGATAAACCAACAAATTTTTGACTTCTCCTAATCTAAAAACCTTTTTTTTTCATCAATCACATCTTTAAAATAAAAATGAAAATAAATTTTGATTAACTAAGTATATTAGTATCTTTGTGCTAATCAAATTAGTTGCACTATGTCAAAAGCCGGTCAAAATCTTAAATACTTACGTAAATTACGTGGTTGGACACAGGAAGAATTTGCTGCAAAATTAGGCATCAAACGTTCTTTAATTGGAGCCTATGAAGAAGAACGTGCAGACCCCCGTTTGGAAGTACTGGAAATAGTTGGTGATATTTTTAAGTTTAGTTTAGATGACTTATTACTGAAAGACCTGAGCAGCACCAGCGGTAATTTTTTAGCAAAACGCAGGCAGCAAAAAATGATGATTTCTGATCGAAACCTCATTCATTTTGTACCGGTAAAAGCTGCCGCAGGATATTTAGCGGGTTATGCCGACAGTGAGTTTATTGATGAGTTAAATACATTTACCCTTCCCATGCTTTCAGGCGGTAACTATCGTGCTTTTGAAATAATAGGAGATAGTATGTTGCCCACTCCCAGCGGAAGTATAATTGTAGGTGAAAAAATAGACAATGCTGAAGATGTAAAAAACGACCAGGCATATATTGTTATAAGCCGTCATGAAGGAATTGTGTACAAAAGGGTTGTAAAGAACAATAGAGTTAAAAATAAGCTGACCCTTGTTAGCGATAATCCCCAGTATCAGCCCTACCAGGTAAATGCAGAAGATGTGGTGGAACTATGGCGGGCACAAATGGTAATAAGTAAAGTAAGCCAGCAACAACGCTGGGATATGAACTCTTTGGCCAGCATGGTGAACAACCTGCAAACCCAGGTGAGTACGCTAAAGAAAAAACTGAATTAATAAGAACCTGATTTCTGTTAGTATATTCATAAAAAATTGAGACTTTTCTTTACCAAACCATTAAGGTATTATAGATAAATCATGGAGAAACTAATTGTGCAAAACAGCATTTTAATTAAGGCAGATGCCGGCAAGGTTTGGGATACTTTGGTGAATCCGGAACAAACAAAAAAATATATGTTTGGTTGCAAAACAGTCTCTGACTGGAAGATAGGGAGCAGTTTACTTTGGCAAGGTATGTACGAAGGTGAGGAAATGGTTTTTGTAAAAGGCATCATTCTTGATATTGAACCTGGCAGGCTTTTGAAATATACAGTTATTGATCCCAATGCAACAATGGCTGATATTTCGGAAAATTACCTGAATGTTACCTATCAGTTAAAAGAACAAAACGGGCATACGAATTTAACGATTTTTCAGGATGGCTTTGAAGATGCAGCCGATGGGGAGAAAAGATATACAGACGTTCAAAATAATGGAGAAGGCTGGAACCCGATTTTAGTTGAAATAAAAAAATTAGTTGAATCTGCATGATTGGCTGATAGCTTAAAACAACAGGTAATAATAAATTTAAACCGCTTGTTCCCGAAAACTAAAAGGTGCAAAAGAAAAGAATAACTTAAAGGTAAATTTTCATAATTTTCAAATTCAGATACATCACTTAAACATTAAAAACACAATTATGATCAAGTTACAAATCGTTGGCAACCTTGGTAAAGATTGCATCGTAAAAGAGGTAAACGGACAAAATGTTATCAATTTCAGTGTAGTGCATTCAGAGCGCTACAAAGATAAACAGGGTGTGCAAAAAGAAAGAGCCACCTGGGTTGAATGTGCTTACTGGACAGACAAAACTGCCGTGGCGCAATACCTCACAAAAGGCAGGACAGTGTTTGCAGAAGGCTATCCTGAAGCAGAAGGCTATATGAATAAAGAGAACCAGGCTGCAGCTACTTTAAGAATGAGGGTACAGTCAGTGCAGTTAATTGGCGGTAATGGCGGAGAGACTCCGGCAAATCACCAGTCAAGCGGTGGCAGCAATTTCAACCAGGCTGCTCCAGCATCTTATACTCCTGCTGCAAATAATATTACAGCATCGGTAGCGGCGAGTACAGCTTCGGATGCAGCAGATGATCTTCCTTTTTAAATTTGACAGAAAAAGATATCGATCTTTATTGCAACAACTCAAAATATTTGCTGTTGCTTTTTCATTTTAGTATAGTTATAAAGAGGATCTTTCAGATTTAAGGGTTGCAAAATATAATCTGTTATGCCAACATTTTTAAAATTATAAACTACAAACGCCCCATATCATGGGGCGTTTGTAGTTATTGCTGCATAAAGGCATTAGTTACTTTCTTCTGTTTGTTTGGCCATACTTAATTTTCTAGCAAACACAAATAAATGAATGGCTGCAAATATGATAGAGATATACATCAATGTTCTGTCACTATCAAAACCAACAGTATATTGATGCAGCATTCCTGCAATCAAAAGTAAAGCACAAAGCCCCAGCCCCACATATCTTGCCATCTTCATTCCCTTTCTGTTGGTTGACCCGTTTCCTAAAGCACTATTTTTAACTCCGTAAACAAGATAAATATCCAAGCCAATTAACATCCAAACCAGTAAACGTATCCAGGTATCCATTGGTAAAAATACCATCATAAACAAACAGACACCAATACCAAGAATAGGCACTAAAGGAACAAGCGGCGTTTTAAAAGATCTCGGCAGTTCAGGCATTTTTATCCGCATTACCCAAACCCCTATACATACCAGGATAAAGGCAAACAAGGTTCCTATGCTGGTCATTTCGCCTACAACACGAGCCGGAACAAATGCAGCAAATAAACTAACAAAAAACATAAACAATAAATTGCTTTTAGCAGGTGTCTGCGTTATTGGATTAACCGTTGAAAATATTTTTGGTATCAGTCCATCTTTACTCATACTGTAAAACACCCTTGACTGCCCCATCAGCATCACCAGAATAACGGAAGAATAACCGGCCAGAATAGCTACCAGTATAGCCCTGTTAAGCCATGGATAATCCTGTACAATTACACCGGCTGCATTTAGTTTACCCATGTGCTCAATAGCTACGGCTACCGGAGCTATTCCGTCTTTGCCGGCAAAGGTTTTATAACTGGTAACTCCTGTCATAACGTGTGCAAAAAGTAAATACAATATCGTACAAATTGCCAGCGAACCCAATATCCCAATGGGCATATCCCTTTTGGGATTTTTTGCTTCCTGGGCTGCCGTGCTAACTGCATCAAATCCAATGTAAGCAAAGAAAACAATTGCAGCCGCCCTAATAATTCCACTAAATCCAAAGTCGCCAAAATTGCCGGTATTATC
>JAYUZL010000058.1:0-26751 GCA_043751875.1 Ferruginibacter sp. | reverse complement strand
AAAGAATATATAAAAGTAAAAATTTATTATCATGAAGGTAAGAGCCTCCATTAAAAAACGCAGCGCAGATTGCAAAATTGTGAGAAGAAAAGGGCGTTTGTATGTTATTAACAAGAAAAACCCTCGTTTTAAACAAAAGCAAGGATAATTAATTTTAAACAGAAAATCTTAAACTGAATAGAACATGGCTCGAATTGCCGGTATTGATCTGCCAAAAAACAAGAGAGGAGAAATTGGACTAACATACATTTATGGTATTGGGCCAAACACTGCAAAGTACATTCTTGGGAAAGCAGGAATAGACGTAAACAAAAAAGTAAACCAATGGAATGATGAAGAGCAAACTGCTATTCGTAATATCATTAGTGGAGAAATAAAAACAGAAGGAGCGCTGCGCAGCGAAACCCAAATGAACATTAAGCGTTTGTTGGATATTGCTTGTTACAGAGGTCTTCGTCACCGTAAAGGTTTACCTCTTCGTGGTCAGCGTACACGCACAAACAGTCGCACAAGAAAAGGTAAGCGTAAGACAGTTGCAGGCAAGAAAAAAGTAGCTAAGAAATAATTTATAAGTTCGATTTACGAATCTTGGATTATGAAAAATTGGAAACCGTGTTCCAGATTCGAGTTTAAGAACTCGTTCTTTATATAAGACCTCGATTTTTAGATGTATTACTAGACAGCTTTAGGTCAGCAATAAGGATACATCGAACACACTCTAGTGTGTGCATTTTTACAACGAATAACTATAATTAAAAAAATGGCAAAAGCACAAGGCGGTAAGCAAACAGGAAAAGCAGCAGCAAAAAAAAGAGTAGTAAAAGTTGAAGCCCATGGCGATGCGCACATCGTAGCAAGTTTTAATAATCTAATCATTAGTCTTACTAATAAACAAGGACAGGTTATTTCTTGGTCGTCTGCAGGTAAGATGGGTTTTAGAGGTTCAAAGAAAAATACACCTTACGCAGCGCAAATGGCCGCCGCTGATGCTGCAAAAACAGCTTTAGATGCAGGTTTAAAAAGAGTTGATGTATTGGTAAAAGGTCCGGGCAGTGGTCGTGAAGGAGCAATTCGTTCTTTATCTCAAAACGGTATTGAAGTAGCATCTATTAAAGATATTACACCGATGCCACATAACGGCTGTCGTCCTCCAAAAAAGAGAAGAGTATAAAAATGAGTATGGACAAATGATATAAGATATAATTTTTAAAATCTTGTGTCTCGTGTCTAACATATTAAATCTATATTAAAAAGGGTTCATCATCGATTTTTAAGATTTTTATGATGTTGAACCGTCACTAAAAAATCACATAAGTAAATTATGGCACGTTACACAGGCCCGAAAACAAAGATCTCCCGTAGATTTGGAGAATTAATTACCGGGAACGGAAAGTGGTTAACCAAGAATAGTGTTCCTCCCGGAATGCACGGTGCTACTAAAAAGCGCAAATCTCCAAGTGAGTACGCGCTACAGTTATCTGAAAAACAAAAAGCAAAATATACATACGGTTTGTTGGAAAAGCAATTCCGCAAAACATTTGAAACTGCTGCTCGTAAAAAAGGTGTTACAGGTGAAAATCTTATTAAGTTATTAGAAGCCCGTTTAGATAACACAGTTTACAGAATGGGTATCTGTATAAGTCGCCAGGGATCTCGTCAGCTGGTAAGTCACAAGCACATTACCGTAAATGGAGAAGTGTTAAACATTCCTTCTTACAGCTGCCAGCCGGGTGATGTAATAGGTTTAAAAAATAAGAGCGCTGCTAATAAATCTATCACTGATAACCTTCGCGGTAAAAATCCAAAGCACAATTGGGTTGAGTGGAACGAAGCTGAAATGAAAGGTACATTTATTACATATCCTGAAAGGGAAAGTGTTCCTGAAAATATCAAGGAGCAGCTTATTGTGGAATTGTATTCGAAGTAAAATTGACGACTGACCACAGCTGACCATGTATTAGGTAATTAAATTTTTAAATTAAACCCAACAAATAAAAATGGCCATTTTTAATTTTGTTAAACCAGATAAAATTGTTCTACAAAAAGCTACTGATTTCGAAGCCCAGTTTGAGTTTCGTCCGTTAGAGCCTGGATATGGTGTAACTATTGGTAACGCTCTTCGCCGTGTATTGCTTAATTCATTAGAAGGTTACGCTATTATAGGTATTAACATTGCCGGTGCAGATCATGAATTTGCAACTATTAAAGGTGTTACAGAAGATGTGACCGAAATGATTCTTAACTTAAAACAAGTCCGTTTTAAGTTAAATGGTGACCATGATATTACTTCCGAAAAAGTAACTCTGTCTATTAAAAGTAAAACAGAATTTACTGCCGGTATGATCGGTGAGATCACTCCTATGTTTGAAGTAATGAATCCTGAATTACTCATTTGTACCCTCGACAGCAGTGCTAAACTTGATATTGATATCACAATTGGTAGAGGTCGTGGTTATGTACCAGCAGAAGAGCATAAAGAAAAAAGTTCTCAATTTGGTTATATTCCTGTAGATGCTATTTATACTCCAATAAAAAATGTAAAGTATCTTATAGAAAATACAAGGGTTGAACAACGCACAGATTTTGAAAAATTAATAATGGATGTAGTTACCGATGGTACTATTCATCCTGAAGAAGCAGTAAAACAAGCGAGCCGTATTCTTATACAGCATTTGATGATCATTACTGATGAAAACATCACTTTTGATACCAAAGAAGATAAGAAGGAAGATATGGTGGATGAGCAGACTTTACAATTACGTAAAATGCTAAAAACTCCGTTAGAAGATTTAGATCTTTCTGTTAGGGCGTTCAACTGTTTAAAAGCAGCAAAAATTAATTCTTTAAGTGAATTGGTACAGTATGAGCAGGAAGACTTAATGAAATTTAGAAACTTTGGACAGAAATCTTTAAGTGAAATTGATTCAGTTTTACAAGACAGAGGTTTAAGTTTTGGAATGGATTTAAGCAAATTAAAATTGGATGATGAAAATTAATTAGTAGAAAACTAATTAATAAAAAGCATAGAAATAATTTAATAACTCCAAAAGGGTAGCCTGTAATTCCTGACACGGTACAGGGTAATAAAATCAATAAAATCATGCGTCACGGAAATAAAAATAACAACCTTAGCAGAACAGCTTCTCACAGAAGGGCCTTATTAATGAACCTAGGTTGCCAGTTAATTACCTACAAAAGAATTACTACAACTGTAGCAAAAGCAAAAGCATTGCGTAGCTATATTGAACCACTAATTACTAAAACAAAAGCTACGGATACAAAAGAAGCTATTAGCCATAACCACCGCATAGTATTTAGTTACTTAAATGATAAGGCTGCAGTTAAAGAACTGTTTACCATAGTTGCTCCTAAAGTTGTTGGTCGTCCGGGTGGATACACTCGTATCATTAAGCTTGGTGCCAGACAAGGTGATAATGCTGAAATGGCTATGATTGAATTGGTCGATTTCAATGAAATATATGGCAAATCTGTTGAAACAGCTGCTGAGCCTGCTAAGAAAACGCGTAGATCAGGCGGTGCAAAAGCAAAAGCAGAAACTGGTTTTACTGATGCTGAAATTACAACTGCTCCGGATGTGAAAGTAAAAACTGCAAAAGCAGATGATTTAAAAATCATTGAAGGTATAGGACCGAAAATTGCCGAGGTTTTAGTATCAGCAGGTGTTGTAACCTTTGCTGACCTCGCTGCGACTTCTGCAGAAAAAGTAAAAGAAATTTTGGATGCTGCAGAAGGAAATTTTAATGCTGCTGATGCAACAACTTGGGCTGAACAGGCGCAATTAGCTGCTGATGGCAAAATAGATGAATTGAAAGAATTGCAAGATAAATTAAATGGCGGCAGAGAGGTATAATATGTGTTTATAAAATTTATATAAGGCTCCGATATTTTTATCGGAGCTTTTTTTATATCATTGCGAAAGAAAAATATTTTATTGATGTCAAATAACAATAACAAAAAAGCTGTTCTGCTATTGGCAGATGGTACGTTGCTAATAGGAACTGCATTTGGAAAGATAGGTACAACAACCGGTGAACTTTGTTTTAATACAGGTATGACGGGTTATCAGGAAGTTTTTACAGACCCTAGTTATTATGGGCAGGTTCTTATAATGAACAGTGTACACACTGGTAATTATGGTGTTTTTAATAAGGATGTTGAAAGCGACGGTGTAAAAGTTAAAGGAGTTATTGGGCGGAATCTGGAAGAAAAATTCAGTCGTTTTATGGCAGTGGATTCTTTACGGGCTTATTTTGAAAATCAAAACTTAGTGGCGATTAATGGAATCGATACAAGAGCTTTGGTAGCGCATGTGCGTACAAAGGGTGCTATGAACTGTATTATATCCTCGGAAATAGAAGATGTGAGATTACTTACAAAGCAACTTGCCGGCGTACCATCTATGAATGGTTTGGAACTAGCATCTTCGGTTAGTACAAAAGAAGCTTATACTTTAGGAGATGAGAAAAGTGAAACAAAAGTAGCTGTGCTGGATGTTGGTATAAAAATTAATATTTTAGATTGTCTTGTTGAAAGAGGCGTATTTGTAAAAGTATTTAATGCAAAAACCCCTTTTAATGAAATGGAAGAATTTTCACCGGATGGTTATTTTATAAGTAATGGTCCCGGCGATCCTGCACCGATGGATTATGCAATAGAAACAGTAAAAAATATTTTAGCTTCTCAAAAACCATTGTTTGGAATTTGTTTAGGCCACCAACTGCTGGCTTTGGCAAATGAAATTCCTACTTTTAAAATGAAACATGGTCACAGAGGATTAAACCATCCTGTAAAAAATATAATAACCGGCAAAAGTGAAATCACGACACAAAATCATGGATTTGGGGTAGATGCTGATGCAATAAAAAATAGTGTTGATATAGAGATAACTCATTTAAATTTAAACGATAACAGCATTGAAGGAATAAGAGTAAAAAATAAAAAAGCTTTCTCAGTTCAATATCACCCTGAAGCCACGCCAGGTCCACATGACAGCAGATATTTATTTGATGATTTTGTGGCGATGATGAAAAAGTAAAAGGATAAGATATCAAATAAAAAATTAGAGTTATAAACGACTATTATGAAAATCGCAATTATCAATGGGCCAAACTTAAATCTGCTTGGTAAAAGAGAACCCGAGGTTTATGGCAACCAAACTTTTGAAGATTATTTAGAAAAATTTAGAACTATTTTTCCTGACATTGAGATTGAATATTTTCAAAGCAATATCGAAGGTGAATTGGTAACTGCTTTGCAAAAAGCCGGTTTTTCAGTTGATGGAATTGTTTTAAACCCTGGAGCTTACACACATACTTCGATAGCAATAGGGGATGCAGTTGCCGCAATAAATACAAAAGTAATAGAAGTGCATATTTCCAATATTTTCGGCAGAGAAGAATTTAGAAAGCACTCTTATGTTTCTGCAAAGTGTGTTGGCGTAATAAGTGGTTTAGGCTTAAAAGGGTATGAGCTTGCTGTAAATTATTTGACTCATTCTGAAAAATAAGTCTTCAAGAATTTTATTCTCAACAAAATTTATTGCTAACTTCTGCTATCATAATTTTGTAATTTTCCAACCCTTCAAACTGACTTTGAATAAAACTGTTGTCTTCTAAACTGCCTAACACTTTATTCATCTCTGAATTATTTTCATAGACCATTTTACGGTAGGGATTTGTATAATCTTTTTCTCTCGCTTTTAAAATCCCATCTGCCATCCATTGTTTTGTTGAAAGTGTTTCACCTAACAACTTTTTGAATAACTCGACGGTAAATTGTTTGCTCGTAATATTTAATATTTCTAAGAGTGAACAATAAGCATGCTCCAATAAATCTATATCATATTTTTTCCCTTCTTCTTTATACCTTTCATGTACATCATTCCATCCATTAATTTTATCTGAAACAATATCGTCCTTCAATCGCTTAAGTGTAGCTGATTTCATTAGCTGACCGCCAATGTTTAACCATTCCGTTCTGCTTATTAAAACATTTATCGAACTTTTTAAATCTTCAAAATCTTTAAAATCATTTTTAGCTATATGGTTTAATAAAACACACATTCCGTAATACTGTATCAATTCTTTAAAAACTTTTATTGATTGAGGCACTTTTATGATGGTAGTTGTTCTATTTGTATTTTCCAGCCCAATTGCTGAGGCAGTATCGTTCTTTTCGGGAGTTAAATTTTCTAAAAATACTATTGCTGTAAATATTTCATTTATGGTATCTGGTGCGAGATAATTATATTCAATCAGCTGAATTTTTTCAGTTCGTTTGTCCCTGTCTTTATACTTCCATGCATTGCGCTCAAGCGCATACATATTGTACATAAACCAGTATGCGGGCATTACAACCAATCGGTCGTTTGCAACATCATTGCTTATTAAGCTGAATGGAATTGTAATATTTAACTCTGCAGGAAAATCTCCTTTTGCAATAATCGTAAAAGAGGCAAATTTAGAATTGTGTTTTAAACTAACACAAAGCCCTGGCCAAAAGCCTCGTCCTGCCTGTATTTCACCGTCTGCACCTCTACTGTTATGATTACTGCCAATAGTTGCACCTGCTGCCATATTACTTTGCCCCATAATAAGAGCAGCGCATAAAAATGAATTATTGTGATGTTGTTCGTGGTTAGGAAAAATAAGAGAATTCAAAACCTCACAGCACGAAATAGTAGAGTTATTACCGAGGTAAGAGTTGATTAACCTTGCACCATATTTTAATTGAGAATGAGAAGCTAATATAAAACGAACCGCTTTTACACCATAAAAAATTCTGCAACCAAAACCTACAATTCCATTTACCAGTTCGCAACCTTCGCCTATTTGTGTTTTTCTTTCTGCATCACTGTTAATAGTTACGTTTTTTATTTTATTAGCTCCTTTTAAATAAGCATCACTTCCTATCCAAACATCTTTTAAAATACCACAGTTTTTTATCACTGTTCGTTCTCCAATCTTGCCATAATACCCTCTTTTATTGTCAAGTTCTTTTTGTGTAAACCTTTTAAACTGGTCCATTAATTTATTATCATCTCTATACTTACTCCACATGAAAGCATCGCCGGGCAACATTCCGTTGAATGGCAAAATACTTCTTCCACCATTTTCATTGCATACTTCTACCCAGCTTCTTATACTTTCATCTTCGCCTTCCTTAATAATACCATTTCCGAATTTTGAATGATCTGTGCAAGCCAATTCATTTAGGTTGGCCATCATCACATCTTTCGAAATAATATAATGGCTTAAATAATTTACATTATCAACGCAAATATTATCGCCTAAGTCACAGCTAATGATGGTACTGTTGTATAAACCCACCGCCATTCTAAAATTATGAAATTCTCTGTAAAATGGTTTAAGAACACCAATACGAACCAAACCATAAAATTTACAATTTTTTATTAATGCCGCATTAAAATTTTCTGACACCTGCACATTGTTCCAGTTGTCAGAAGTATTTCTGTTGTGAATAAGGGTATCTAATTCTAATGTTGTCAGCGCACGGTATGTTCGGCCATCGTTTTGAATATCTCTTATATGATATTCATTTTCACCATCCGGAATATACTTTGGATCCATAAAATTATAGCCTAGTTCTTTAACAGGATGTGTTTGTATAATGTTCATATTATAAGGTCTAATGAAAATGAAATCTAAATACCCGTTTATTATTTCATCAATGTTATTACTGCATTTTCCAGTCTGGTATTCTTCCCGGCGTGTACGGTGCACCTTTCTGTTCCAACTGAATTTCAATTTTTTTAATGTCCTCACCTACGGTTTTTATTTCAGCAAGTACAGGCGAAAATTGTTGCGCTGCAACTGTATAAGAAGATACATATGCATTTGTTGGTGAAGTGGTTGTACTCATTAAATTTTGCATGATGTCATTGATTCTTCCTGCTACGGATGTTGGGGCTGAAAATTCTCTTCTTGTCAAAGCCTCATCGCCATTTAAAATAATATCAGTGGCTTGTAACCTGCTTTCTAATTTAATAATATCTTTTAGAATAGATGGCTCAATACCGGCCGTTACCAAAACTGTTTCTTTGATACTTTTCAATTTATTATTAAGTTCAATGCGATAATTATTGGTGCCATCAAAGGCACGTTTAAGTTCTGAGACTTTTTTACCAAAATCGGCCATCATTTTTCTATCTGCCATAGCCAACGCTGCCATGTTTAAAGGCTCAATTGTGAAAGGCTGAGAAGAAACAAGATCCGTAAAACTTCCATCCTCAAATTTACTTAAAGACACATTGTAATTGCCAGGCATCACAAATATTCCTCTTGCTCTCGAACTAAACACATCTGTTTCTTCCGTAGCCGATAAACTTACAGGCGATTTTGCATCATCTCTAAAGTCCCAGTTTATGCGGTTTATTCCTTTTTTTACAGCGGTCTTCAATCTTCTAACAACGCCGCCAGTTTCATCAGTAATAGTAAAAAGCAGGTATGGTGCAGTTTGTGCATCTTCCATTCTTAAAGAATCCATGGTTGGATAATAAGGAGCTTCACCTTTTTTTATTTTTTCATTTTCTGAGAACTGCCGCTTTTCTTTTAATGTCTTAATTTCATTTTTAATGAAATAAGTAAATACAGTGCCCGGCTTTGGGTTTGGCGAATTCCAGTAACTTTCTCCCTGAAAACCTTTATCTCTGGTGCCTAACGGTGTAGATTCCATATACATCCAGGCTTTCTTTATGGGAGAAATAAATGCACTTTTCTGTAGGTCTTCTTTCTTTAAATTTCTTAATGGGCTGAAATCATCCAACACATAAAATCCACGTCCAAAAGTGGCAATTACAAGATCGCTCTCCCGCTTTTGTATCTCCATATCTTTTACTGCAAGAGTTGGTAAACCACCTTTTAATTGAGTCCAGTTTGCACCACCATCAATAGAAAAATATACACCAAATTCTGTTCCAGCAAAAAGCAGATTTGGATTTATGTTATCTTCTGCTACGCAATAAACAGTTCCTCTCGCCGGCAAATTATTTTGGATGGGTAACCATGTTATTCCGCCATCTGTAGTTTTAAAAAGGTAAGGTTTAAAATCGCCGTAACGGTGGTGATTGAAGGCTGCGTAAGCAACATTTTTATTTTGGTGTGAAGCAATGATTTTGTTTACATAAGTACGTTCAGGAACGCCCGGAATATTATCAATCTTGCGCCAGTTTTTTCCACCGTCTGTTGTTACATGTATAAGGCCATCGTCCGTACCAACGTATAAAATATTTTCATCTAAAGGCGATTCTGCTATTGCCGTGGTTTGTCCGTAAACATCCGTTGACTGGTTTTTAGCAACAGCATCTACTGACCACACTTTACCCATCACCTGCAGTTTATTTCTGTCTATGCCACGGCTCATATCTCCACTTATTGTTTTCCATGTACTGCCCTGGTCGTCTGTTCTGTAAACTTTATTTGCGCCAAAATACAAACGCTTATGATCGTGTTGAGAAATCAGCATGGGCGCATCCCAGTTCCATCTTAACCCTCCCTCTTCGGCAGCTTCTATTGGCTGGATATTTAATTTTTCTCCGGTGGATTTATCATACCTAACTATACCGCCATATTGCGATTCTGCATAAATAATATTTGGGTCAACATAATCTGCCTGGCTTTCAAAACCATCGCCACCATTGGTTATAAACCAATCGCTGTTAACGATTCCATTCTCACTTTTTGTACGGCTTGGTCCACCTAAACTAAAATTATCCTGGGTGCCACCATAAACATTGTAGAATGGAAAACTATTATCAAGCGATACTTTATAGAATTGTGTTATGGGCAGATTTGCTTTAAAATTCCAGTTTTGTGCTGCGTCGTACGTTTCATATAAACCCCCATCACAACCCTCTATCATGTGTTTTGTGTTTGCAGGATCCACCCATATAACATGGTTATCTACATGCTTATTTTTATCTCCAATGTTTTTGAATGTTTTGCCACCATCCTCACTTACTTTGGCATTGGTATCCATTGCATAAATCTTATCTATATCTTTCGGGTCACAAAAAATCTCTTGGTAATAATTTCCACTGTTGTAAAACGGACCTCTTTTTTCCCAACTTGCACCACGATCTGTAGATAAAAATAATCCACCTTTTGATTTGTCGGTCGTTTCAACAATTGCATACAAATAATCAGGATTTACGGGGCTCATTGCCATTCCTATTCTGCCAATATTTACATCTGATGGTAGTCCCTTCATCATTTTATTCCATGTAGTTCCACCATCTGTGCTTTTGTACATCGCACTTTCCGGCCCACCTCCAATATATGAATAAACCTTGCGCTGGCGTTGATGAGCCGCAGCGTAAATGGTATTGGTGTTTCTTGGGTCAATCATTACCTCATTAAAACCAGTATGCTCACTTACAAACAATATTTGCTTCCAGTTTTTTCCGCCATCTGTTGTTTTATAAATTCCTCTTTCGCCGCCGCTGTTCCATAGTGGGCCGTAAGCTGCTACGTAAACAATATCAGAATTAGTTGGGTCTATGGCGATTTTACCAATATGCTCAGAAGTTTTTAACCCCATATTTTTCCAGCTTTTACCGGCATCTTCGCTTTTGTAAATGCCATCGCCATAACCAACTACCCGCTGGTTATTGTTTTCTCCGCTGCCCGCCCATACGGTATTTGTATTAGAAGGATCGATGGTTACGCAGCCCATTGAAAAAGATGCTTCATTATCAAAAAGCGGTATAAATGTATTACCTGAATTATTTGTTTTCCATATACCCGCATTTGCAGTAGCTACATAATATTCAGAGGTGTTTTTAGGGTTAACAGCTAGATCCACGATTCGACCGGAGACCAATGCCGGCCCAATATTTCTAAATTTAAGGCCATTAAATGTGGCAGATAATGATGATCCATTTCCAACAGTTTTTGCTGTATCTACTAAAGTTTTTTTTTGTGCGCAAACGGAATTGCTTTGGCAATAAATTACTAGACTAAGTATAACAGGTATAATTATTTTCATAAATATTTTTTAGTGGATGGAAATTAATCAACAAAGTTGAATTATGTAACATTTATAAATAAAAAGATTGTGTGGAAATGCTGTTGATGCCTACTTATAAACATCAGTTAGCATGTGTTAGAAAAAACTAAACGAAGATTTTGACATGGAGAAAGATTTTAGCAACAAAACTTATTTAAAAATTTGCTTTACAATAAAATTGTCTACCATTCGTTTAGAATTAGAAGAAATTCTACAATAGTTTCTGTCTAATTTTATCAACCCGATATATGAAGAACATTATATTAGCCTTTTTAATGCTGTATTTATTTTTCGGCAACCATGCAAATGCACAATCGCCTTTAAGATCTCAGTATATTCATGGAAACACTTTTCCATCTACAACCTTATTTAACAGAACAACCGGCACGAGTGGAACAGGTGCTAATATTGATGTTATTTACCATAAAATATTTTGGCGTATTAATCCGGATTCCAGTGTGAAGTATATAAAAGGATATGTGCAAACCAATTTTAAAACGACTTCTGCAAACGTCACTGATATTAGTTTTGATTTAAACAGCGCTTTAATAATTGATTCAGTCTATTTTAGAAATAATAAATTGGCAGCAGGAAATGTAACCAGAACAGGTAATGTTTTTTCAATAGCATTGGGGATTGCACTCGCAAATGATTTTATTGACTCAGTCAAAATTTTCTATCAAGGCACCCCACCGGCTGTATCCGGTGCTGCTCAGGGATACCAGGTTAACACCAGCAGAACTACTACTGCAGGAAATATGATAAACACTTTATCAGAATCCTATGAAGACCGAGATTGGTGGCCCTGTAAGGCCGACATGCAGGATAAAATTGATTCAATGGACATAACTGTCAGTGTGCCTTGGGGTAAACTTGGCTCGACCGGTTCGGTTAAACAGGTAGATACTTTTTGGGTTGCAACAAATGGCCTAATGGTTGATTCTACAATTATCAATGACAGTACAAGGAATTTTACTTTTAAAACCAGATACCCCATTGCATCTTACCTCGTAAGTGTTGCTGTTGGCAGATACGACAGATACTATAGAACTGTAAATATTAGCGGAACCAGTGTGCCTGTGGTTTATAATTTACTCAAGCAGGGTCCAAATAACGCCAGCGCAGTTGTTGCCATGGACAAGGTTAACAGTGCTTTGGTGGAATTTAGTAAAAGATATGGTGATTACCCTTTTAAAAGAGAGAAGCATGGTTTCTACGACGGTCTAGATGGTGCCGGAGGGATGGAGCACCAAACATTTTCTGCCATTGCATCAAATGCCATTGCTGATATTCCTACATTAACACATGAATTAATGCACCAATGGTTCGGTGATAACGTAACATTTGCTCATTGGAACGATTTGTGGTTGGCTGAAGGTTTTGCCCGATACAGTGAAGCCTTAGTTCAGGAGCTTGTACCAAGTATTGGTACACCTGCAAGCGCAGCCAGTACAAGAGCTACTAGGAAATCCAGCGCAATTTCGTATAACTTAAACAGTGCCTACATACCTAGTTCAAATACGTTAACCTCAGATTTGATTTGGAATTCTACTTATGGAAGCTCTGTTTATGAAAGGGGAGCCATGGTTGTATCAATGCTGAGAACAATGTGTGGGGATTCTATATTTTTTGGGACTACGTCAAAATACCAAACAGAGTTGGCAGGTAAAAGCGCTACAACAGATACTCTAAAAAATTATTTTAACAGAGCACTCGGTAGAGATATCTCGGTATTTTTTGATGATTATGTTGGTGGTTCGGATACAATTACAACCAGATTAAATAGTGTAGGCAGCCCAATAAATACCGTAAGCTGGAATGCTCTTACCACTCCTGCTAACAGGCTGGTGGTCTCTGTAACTTCCCAGGCAAAAACAACAGGGAGTAATGTCTCTTATTTTAGAGGGCCAATACAACTTCATGTAAAAGGATCATTGGCTGCCAATGATACAACTATTACGATTTTTGATTGGGGAAGTGGCAATTTATCTTATGCTGGAAAAGGAATTAGTTTACCAATTGCAGGGAATAGACTAACATTTGATTTGAGCTTTACACCAACATCGGTTCTCTATGATGATAGTTCAAGAACGATGAGTACCGGTACTATATCAAAAAATACAACACTTAGTAATTTTATTTGGAATGGAACTACCAATACGACGTGGAGTACTGCCACCAACTGGCTTAGTAGCCCAGGTTTACCACCAAATGGTGCAGATATAACTATTGCGACGACAGGCACAAACCATCCTGTTTTGCCTCTTGGAAATACCACTATCGGAACATTGACACTTAATGGAACAAGTCTAATTAATTTAAATGGTAATACACTCACGTTAAACAATGCTGTGAGGGGTACCGGTACTATTACAGGTTCATCTACGTCAAACATAATTGTAGCAGGCCAAGCAGGAACATTAAATTTTACGCAGACATCTCTTGCTACGAGGTCTTTAAACACACTTACTTTAAATTCAAAAGCGGCTGCAACAATTGGTACAGGTTTGCTGGATATTTTTGGCGGATTAGTAATTCCTACAGCTTCAACTTTAATTGTAAAATCTGTACTAATGCTGATACATTAAATCTTAAATAGTTAACTTAACAGGGATCCATATTTTTTCCTCGGAAGATGTATTCCCATTTTTATAGCTTTCTCCGAGTACTTCAAAATGAGGCCTTGCATCTAACACATACTGGTCAGAAGCTGGTAACCATTTTTGAAAAATATATTGATGCGTACTGTTATCTGCATTGCTGCCTTTGTGTAAAAACACAGCATATAAACCTGCGGAAATGATAAGGGTTTCCATATTTGCCGGGACTTTATCGAAGGCTGAGACTTCTGTAGCTGCCCATTTTATAAATTCAATTGATGGATCAAATTGTTTAAAATTATAATCAGCATCATACACCTGCACTGAAAATAAATCGGCTGAAATTTTATTTTTTATTTCTTTTAACCGTGGCATAAAACTTTTTCAAAGGTTGCTGGTTTTATTTTCTAAAAAATTCATTTTACAACTGTACCCTATTATTTTTTTCTCTTTTAAATAAATAATAGTCGGGTGCATAAAGGCTTATTTTAAATTCAAATTTATCATATTTGTTTTTAAGTATGCGGTTAATAAAAGTTGAAGAAAGTTTACATGTTGAGCATAGCCCGGATAGAAGCGACACCGAGCAAAGCGAAGGTATAGCGTATAGCCGGAGACCAATGCCCGATTGTCTTTTTAAGCTGAAGCTTCTACATTATTTTAGGTAAGAAATTACATCGGCGAGTGTTACAGCTGTTCTCTTATCATCAATTTCTATCACTATAAAATATCCGTATGGTCCACCGGCTTTTTGTATAGCTTGCGTTAGTAATAGCTGGTCGCTCGTTTGTAAGTAACCTGTTTTATTATTCCATATTTCTTTTGTGCAAAGACAGCCTGCCGTAGGTGTATAGGGTGCGTATGACTCGTTTTTATAAAAACTTGTATCAATGGTGGTTCCGTGCGCAATAATTTCTGTACGGCCGGCTTTGCCTGCATAAAACGAACCGTAAATGGGATGATAATTTTTAAAATTATTTGGTAATAAATCCTTGTATTGCTGCAATGACCAAGTTGTATCAATCAATTTATTATTTACAACAAAAGGATGGTACTCGTGCGGCATAGAAAGTTGAATGTTTGTTGTGGGGCCAATAAAAAAACTTTTAGATGTATCAAAACCTTTCATTTTAAAAAAGCCCTGTGGCGTGTTGCCATTGCTAATATACCCTGGCATATTGCTTGCACTGCGAGCTAGTTGGCCTACAGCGAAATATGTACTGTCAGTATTTTTTATAAAATTACCATTAGTATTTCTAACCATGGCAAGCCCAGGATAATTTCTATCTCTTCGCTGAAAACTAAATACCAATACTTGTCCAGGTAAATAATATCGGGCAAAAAATGTTTTTATTGATGGAGTGATTATTTTTTTATTATAATTTTTTAATTGTTCGCTTAGCTCATACAGTACAGCATTATCAGGGCTTTGAGTAAGTAGCGAAATTGTTTGCAGTTGCATAATTTTTACCTGTGCAGATGTAACTGTTGGAAGTAAATAATTTGTTGCCATTGCCATCAGCTTAGCATCTGTAGTGTTTTTAAAAACGGCAAATATGTAACCCGCATATTTTTTTGGGTAATCGCTGTTAATAAGGTTAAGCAACGCTTTCTGATAATCAACACTACGAAGCAAAAGAGTTTTTACAGCACTGTCTATTTTATTATTTACAAAAGCTGGTCTATATTTTACTAAGCCGATGCTGTAAAATGCGCTGCTTAATTCATCTTCATTTTCTGATAAAAAAGGAAGGCTTAAATTTTTATTAATACCCTCTATAATTTGTTTGTAGAACTTTTCTCGTTTTTCTTTTAAAGCATCTTTAAAAAAGTTGGATTTGGATTGCGCAAAAGTATTTTGTGTTGCACAAAAAATGAGTAACCAAACAAAAATAATTTTATATTTTTTCTTAAATAACGTTTGCATTTAGAAATGCTATGATTTTATTGAGTGTATCTGTTAGGTTTAAACCTGTCCAACCATGTCCTTCGTTCGGATAAAAAACATATTGAGTTACAACAGCTTTTTGTAAAAGTTTTGCTGTGAGGTTTGTGGACTGTACTGTTTTTACAATTGTATCTAAAACGCCGCCATGAAAAATTATAGTAGGTGGGGATGAAACATCTACAAAATTTATTGGACTAGATGATTGATATAATGAAGGATTTGTGGAAGGAGTACCACCCATTAGAAATGCTATACCACTGGGGGGCGATGCTGTTGCAGGGTCTGCATACAACTGGGCCATATCTGTAGGGCCAAATAAATCTACAACGGCTTTTGCTTTTGGTGTACTGTATTTGTATCCTTGTAAAAGGGCAAGGTGCGCACCTGAACTTGCACCTAACATTACAAACTTGTCAGCGATAAAGTAATCTGATCTTTTTGCATTAATAAAATCTACAGCCGCTTTTATATCATTTTCCTGTGTGGGGAAAAGATTACCTGTAAAAGATGCCAGCCTATGATTAATATTAAAAATTGCATAGGACGGCAAGCGTTTTTTTAAAGAGTCAACAAACGATAACCATTCTGGTGTTGTTTTATCTAAAGTTGACCATGCGCCAGGATGAATTACGATCATGGATTTTGTAGTGGTATTACTTCTTCCGGCAGGAAGATACACATCCATTTTTTGCAATGGATCTGTACCGTAAGAAACATTTAGGATTGAGCTTGCTGCAATTTCTGCTGTTGGTATAATCACGCTTGCCCCATCTGAAATATTTTTTTGACAAGAAAATAATACCAGCGTTGCGAAGTAGATTAAAAAATATTTTTTCATAAATTATCATTTTTTAACCAGCCTATTTCAAATCCAATTTTATCTGTAATTCCTCAAATTGTTTGTCATCGATTGTACTTGGGGCATCTATCATCACATCTCTACCGCTGTTGTTTTTTGGGAAAGCAATAAAATCACGGATGCTTTCGCTGCCTCCTAAAATAGCACAAAGTCTGTCAAACCCAAAAGCAATACCACCATGCGGAGGCGCACCATATTCAAAGGCACCTAATAAAAAACCAAATTTATGTTGCTGTTCTTCCTCACTCATACCAAGAGCGGCAAACATTTTTTGCTGCAATTCTTTTTGAAAAATACGAATACTGCCGCCACCAATTTCGTTACCATTCAGCACCATATCGTACGCATTTGCTTTAATGTTTGCATAAGGGTGTTTAAGATATTCAGCAGCATTTTCAATTGCCGGGTTGTTGTTGATCATTGTGGCAATATCGTTCGGCTTTGGCGATGTAAACGGATGATGCCTTGCCACCCATCTGTTATCTTCTTCGGCATATTCAAACAGTGGGAAATCCAACACCCAAAGCAATTTAAAATCATCTGTTTTCCGTAAACCTAAGGAAGTACCCATGTGCATACGAAGGTCGCTTGCAGCTTTGCGTGTACGTTCTTCTGCACCTGCTACTATCAAAATCAGATCGCCTGCTTTAGCATTCGTTGCTTCTGCAATTGCCCTTAATTTTTCTGCATCATAAAATTTATCAACGCTGCTTTTAAAAGTTCCATCTGTATTGCATTTAATAAATACCAACCCTTTCATACCTATCTGAGGGCGCTTTACCCATTCTGTAAGTTCATCCGTTTGCTTGCGGGTATATTCGCTGCAACCATTGACAGCAATAGCTATAACCGTTTCAGCCTCATCGAATACTTTAAAATCAACTCCGTTTATAAGGTCGGAAATATCTGGATAAACTTTTTGAGAAACCTCACCTAAATCCTTTCCAAAGGAGAGGACTTTGTCCTCTGCTTTATTTGGAGAGTTTAAATTAGTTGAAGTGCTTGCGCCGCCCTCTCCCTTCGAGAGGGCGGGGGGTAAGGTTTCAAAAGCATGCCTCGGAAATTTTAAATTACACAACTTCATATCAAACCTAATATCCGGTTTGTCATTACCATAAGTCCACATGGCGTTCATCCATGTCATCATTTCAATTGTTTCTGTGTAGTCAATATTTTTTACATCTTTAAAAATCCTGCGTACCAAACCTTCAAACATTTGTAAAATATCTTCCTGTTCTACAAAGCTCATTTCACAATCTATCTGTGTAAATTCAGGTTGCCTGTCTGCACGCAAATCCTCATCTCTAAAACATTTTACAATCTGGAAATAACGGTCGTAGCCACTCACCATCAATAACTGTTTAAATGTTTGTGGCGATTGTGGTAATGCATAAAATTGTCCCGCATTCATGCGACTAGGGACTACAAAATCTCTTGCACCTTCGGGTGTACTTTTTATTAAGAAAGGCGTTTCAATATCCATAAAATTATTTTCCTGCAAATAATTTCTGGTACTTCTTCCCACAGCATAACGCAATTCTAAATTTTTCTTTACTATATTTCTACGAAGGTCCAAATAACGGTATTTCATCCGCAATTCATCACCGCCATCGGTATCATCCTGTATAGTAAATGGTGGCGTAATAGATTTGTTTAAAACGGTAAAACTGCTCACAGCTATTTCAATATCGCCGGTTGCTATGTTTGTATTTTTGCTGCTGCGTTCGCTCACTTTGCCTTTTGCCTGCAGTACAAATTCACGCCCCAACGGATTTTTATCGAGCTCCTCATTCAGACTTTCATTGAAAAGTAATTGTGTAATCCCATACCTATCCCTCAAATCTACAAACGTAATGCTGCCAAATTTGCGTACCGTTTGTACCCATCCGGCAAGGGTTACTTCTATATTTACATCGGCCATTTTTAACTCGCCGCAGGTGTGAGAACGAAACATATTTTAATATTTGTGCGAAGATAAAAGAAAAGGCTCCAAATCAATTTTGTAACAAATCTACGATCAGAAATTTACTAGCTTTTTTGGGGCTGTTAACGGAAGAACAGTAAGCGGCATTTGCTCGGTCTCTTTCCCTGTACCGTACCTGCGTTTATGCATATGCCGCCGTTGGCTGCATGCATACACACAGGCACATCGGTCAGTCAACCGCAGCCCATCGCATTATGAATCTTTTTTCAACTTTATCAATTTGATACAATGGTAAGTTTCTTATTTCTTGGTGCCCACCACAAATAATACCAAGCAAGAATAATAATACCAATTCCGAAAGGAATTACTGCTAAAAGCTTGTATGTATAAGTATTGTAAAATAATTTGGTATCAAAACCTGTAAACTCGCTGATCATCCAATATGAGTTGGCGCTTATCCAAAATACTATGGCAACATTATGAGCAAGTTCACTAATAACTTCTCTATTGCGATAAGCAATTACAATGGCAATAATGAGTGTAGGAAAAATCATTAAAATACCCACAGGTTTCCAGACAATGCACCAGCTAATATCTTTTAACAACCAAAAAACGATGTGTAAATTTTCCATTTTTCTGTAGCGTAATGGAATGTTGTAATGTGGTGCTTCGGGCATGCAATTATTATATTTATTTTTTAAAAAATAAATATAATACAAAATAAACTACACCTTCATTTTCACAGTTTGTTTCAATGTATTTGTTATTAAATACTACTTAAGAAATCAGGTGTGGTACAAACCTGCTCTTATTATCAGTAATTAAATTTTTTGCTTCTCTAATGCCTATTCCTGCTGCTTCTTGGCCAATTACCCAACTGCCTATAACCGGATAGTTATCATCAAAATCCGGTAGTTCAAAAAGCTGCTGGTATACAAAACCTTCTGCACCATATTCACCTTCTGTTTTTTGTATAGTACCATAATGTTTTACCATTTCTATATTAGCGCCCTCACGAGAAAGAATGGGTTTTTTTACATAATCCTTCATACCATTATCGTCAAAATAAGCCGGTAATAAATATTCGCAATTGGGGCTTAACTCCCATAGTATTGCCAATATAGCTTTGTTGGATAGCAGCATTTTCCAGGAAGGCTCTATCCAGAAAGTTTGGTTACTATCCTGTAAAATATTATTTCCAAACTTATCTGTTGCAAGCCATTCCCAGGGGTAAAGCTTAAAAATATTCCTGATTGTTTCGTCTTCTGCATCTACAAACTGGTTGTTGTCATTGTCCCAGCCAATATCATCTAAATAAACAAGCTTGGTTTCTAACCCGGCTTGTATAGCGCAGTCACGGATGTACTCTGTATTTGTAAGGTCTTCCAAAGTTTCTTTAAGGCAGGTAAAATGTAATTTTCCTGGTTGTAAATAAACTTTTAAATATTTCCAGTAAGCAATTAATTTTTCGTGAATACTGTTATACTGGTCCTTGTTTTTATCAAAATCCTGCAGCCAGAACCATTGCACAATGCCTGCCTCATATAGGCTTGTAGGCGTATCTGCATTAAATTCCAACATTTTTATTTTGTCGTTTTTATAACACAAATCAAAGCGACCATAAATACTTGGTACATCTTCGTTCCATGTTTTTTCTATGTACTCAATGTAATTTTCGGGGATTTTAAACTTACTGTAAAGCCTGTTATCTATTACATGCTGTACTGCTTGTAAACATAATACCCAAAGCGTGTTTGTGGCTTTTTCTATATTTTCTATTTCTGCTAATGTAAAACTGTAATATGCTGTTTCATCCCAATAAGGCACATCTGTTGTATGGAAACCAAAGCCAAGATTTTCTACTGCCTTTTGCCAGTTATTACGGGGAGATATTTTTATGCGTTCCATTGAAAAAAGTTACAGATTAAAAATTCACCATTCATATTTCACTATTCACAATACTAGCTCCCCACACTATAGCCACCTCTACCAAAGCCACCTCTTGTAACATTTCCTTTAAATGCATTGCTGCCAATGTTGGAGCCAGTAGGTATAGCGCTGGAATAATACCCTGCTCTGTTGTAAGCGCCATTATTATAATTACCATAAGGTCTGAAAGCATAATACCATAACGCAACCCCGAGCAGTCCGCTGCCGTGGTGTGTGCGTGTGTATGGAGCACTACTGTCGCCACGCACATAAGTTTTGTTGCCGCTGCCCCATTCAGGTTCTTTCTTTTTTTCCTGGCAACTTGCCAGGGCTGCTGTTATTAAAATAAGTTGTATTGTTTTTGACTTTTTCATTAAAATTATTTTATAAGTTCATGAGTTTAGTTCGCTTAATCTTAATAATAAAATTCAAATTATAGAGTACCCATTGCCTACCGATCATTGCCAACTGCATTTATTTTACCGTTATAAATATTTCATAATCTTTTTTTACTTCCACCGTTTTTGTATCGCCTTCGCTGTTTTCTGCAGTAGTATTTACTTTTCCTAATGATGGTACAGTATCTCTGTGTTCAATATCTTTTAATTTATTTCCTTTTACCCATACGGTATGTTTGGTAATTAAAACATCATTTGTGCTGTCTAAATGATTTACTGAAACACTGCTTTCTACTGAGCCGTTTTTATTTACCTCATTGGTAAGGTCTTCCTGTTTTTTCTCTGTACAGGAAAAAATAATAATTGATAAGACAATTGTAAATACAAGTGCAAATAATCTATTCATTTTATGGATGTTTATGGCTGTAAATTTACATGAACATAAGGACATTTTTGTGATATCTATTTGGATGGTAAACAACATAAAAAAATATTAGGCACCTCAGATATTACAGGTAAAAGTTTAATATTTATTCTTTTGATGAAAGGCTTCCTGGTAGTAGTGAAAATACTTTTTTGCTGCCTTTGAGCAAAAAGATTGCAACGAAAAGCCCGAATTGTAATGATCCCGCTTTTAGTGGGAGAAACGGAATTAGGGCTTGTAATGGATGACCGGATAAAATGTTCAGCATTGGTATTTGTACAAAGCCCCTTGTAATTAAAAAAAATGCAGCCTCAAAAGTTGTTAAGGCGGCATTTTCTTATAAAATAATTTCTATTGTTTAAATATTTCTAAAGCCTTTTCTATTCTACTGATCGTTTCTTCTTTACCAATGGTAGCAGCTATTTCAAATACGCCGGGGCCAAATTTTGCACCAACCAACATTACCCTTAATGGCATTTGTAAATCTCCGGGCTTTATATTTTTTTCTGTAGCCAATTCTTTAAAGTAAAGCTCCATTGTTGACGCTTCAAAAGTTTCGACTGTGTTTATTTTATTAATAAAGGCAATAAAAAAATCATTTTTATCTGTGTTCCATTTTGGTTTTACCGAAGCAACATCCCATGTAATTGGCGGCTTATAAAAATAGCCTGCCTGTTCGTAAAAGTCAGTTAATAAAGTACAGCGACCTTTTACCAACTCCAGTACAGTTAAAAAATATTCTTGATTGTTTATGATAACTTCTTTTTGCTCTAATATTTTTTTTACTCTTTCGCTGTAATGAGAAGCAGGTAATTTTTGAATCCATTGATGATTGAACCATTTTGCCTTTTCAAAATCAAATTTTGCTCCCCCTTTGTGTACACGATCCATGCTGAAAGCTTCTATCATTTCTTCTATGGTAAAAACTTCCTGCTCTGTGCCGGGGTTCCAGCCAAGCATGGCAAGCATGTTTAAAAATGCTTCGGGTAAAAACCCAAGTTCTTTAAAACCTTTGGTAACATCACCACTTTTAGGGTCTTTCCAATCCATTGCATATACCGGAAAACCAAGCCTGTCGCCATCTCGTTTGCTTAATTTACCATTGCCATCTGGTTTTAATATTAAGGGCAAATGAGCCCATTGAGGCATATTTTCAATACCAAATAAATGTTTCCAAAGTAAGATGTGCACTGGAGCACTGGGTAGCCACTCTTCGCCACGAAATGCATGTGTGATCTTCATTAAAAAGTCATCAACCACCACTGCTAAATGATAGGTTGGCATTCCGTCTGCTTTTAATAAAACCTTGTCATCAACACTATTTGTATCAAAATTCATTTCACCACGTATCATGTCAGTAAAAGAAATGCTTCTGTTTTCTTTAACTTTTATTCTGATAACGTAAGGCTTTCCTAAGGCTAATAAAGCTGCAGTTTCTTCAGATAACAAACGCAACGAATTATTCATCTTCATTCTTATGCCTCCATCATATTGCAGGCTACCGCTACCCTGTGCTTTGCGTTGTTCACGCATGGTTTCTATTTCTTCGGGAGTATCAAAAGCATAATAAGCATGCCCTTCTGAAACTAATTTTTCTGCATATTCTTTGTATAAATCTTTTCTTTCGCTTTGGCGATATGGTGCATAAGGTCCACCCTTTATTACACTTTCATCTGCTTCTATTCCACACCATTCTAAGCAGTCAAAAATATATTCTTCGGCACCCTTTACAAATCTTGACTGATCGGTATCTTCAACCCTAACTATAAAATCTCCATAATTTTTTTTGGCAAATAAATAATTATATAATACTGTTCTTACACCTCCTAAATGTAAACCACCTGTTGGGCTTGGTGCAAATCTTACTCTTACTTTACTCATAGATGTAAAGATACCATTTCAAAAAAATAGGAATTTAAAATTAAAGTTGCCCATAAATTTTATAATAGATAATACCACAAAAAAGTTCCATTAGGTAAAGTTAATTTGTCCCTTTTAACCTTATACAGATAAAGCTTACAAAACATGCAATACTTATATTTGTCGATCTGAGGTTTGTCTTTTTTTAAACTTCCTATGAAGTAGTTTTTAACCCTTTATAATAGTTACAATAAAAGGATGGAATAGAGAATCGGTTAATAGTAGTTTAGTTTAATTTTACAGCATGTTCTACTTTATAAAATCACCAAAATGGTTACAGTTATTATATCCTAACAGAATATGGGAGATGGATAAAAATAAAAATGTAATTTATTTAACCTTTGATGATGGGCCACATGCAACGATTACAAATTTTGTATTGGATGAATTAAAGAAATACAATGCTGAGGCAACTTTTTTTTGCATAGGTAATAACGTTGTAAAGTACCCTGAAGTATACCAACGTATACTTAATGAAGGTCATTCGGTTGGCAACCATACATTTAATCATTTAAACGGGTTTAAAACAAAAGATAAAACATATGTTGATAATGTTTTAGAAGCTTCGAAATATATAGACAGTAATTTGTTTAGGCCACCATATGGTAGACTTAAAACTTTTCAGGCCCAAGTACTGGCTCATTTAAACAAGCCTTATAAAATAATTATGTGGACGGTCTTGAGTGGTGATTTTGATGCAAGAATTTCCGAGCAACGTTGTTTGGAAAATGTGCTCTTAAAAACCACAGCAGGGTCGATTATTGTATTTCATGATAGTGAAAAAGCGGCAGACAGAATGATGTATGCACTACCGAAAGTATTAAAAAAATTCTCCGGAAAGGGATTCACTTTTAAAAAAATATCAACTCTACTTTGAATAAAATTGTTTAAAAAATGGGCCCGGGTAGAAACCCAAGCCCTTTTTTAATCCGTACCCTATGAAAACTGTGTCTAAATTACGGGAGATATTATTAAGAACCATAATATTTGATCTATTTTTTAAACTTTTATAAAATATTTTATGATTGATACACATTGCCATTTGTATATTAAGGAATTCGATGAAGATATTGAACTAGTGATTGACAGAGCTTTAAAGGAAAATATTACTAAATTTTACCTGCCGGCAATAGATGCTGATTGTACTGAAAAAATGTTTCAGTTGGAAAATAAATTCCCTAGTCATTGTTTTGCTATGGCAGGACTACACCCCTGTTCTGTGAAAGAAAATTTTCAGGAAGAATTATTGCACATAGAAAATTTATTACAAAAAAGAAAATTTAGCGGAATTGGAGAAACAGGGCTGGATTTTTACTGGGATAAAACTTTTGTAAAAGAACAATATATTGCACTTGAAAGACAAATAGGGCTTGCTCTGCAATATAATTTGCCTTTGATATTACATACACGGAATGCCACTCAGGAAACAATTGACGTTGTAAAAATATATGAGGGTAAAGGTTTAAAGGGAATTTTTCATTGCTTTGGTGGTACTTTAAAAGAAGCAGAAGAAATTACCGCTATGAATTTCTTTTTAGGTATTGGCGGGGTAATTACCTATAAAAATGCAGGATTAGCTGAAGTTTTGCAAAATGTAGACTTAAGGTATATTGTGCTTGAAACGGATTCACCTTATCTTTCGCCTGTACCTATGCGGGGTAAAAGAAACGAGAGTGCTTATTTAAAATATATAGTTGAAAAAATTGCCATAGTAAAAGGAATAAGTGTAAAGGATGTAAAAGATATCACAACTCAAAACGCAGAAAAAATATTCGGAGTATAATTATTGAAAGTGTATTTTTACTTCCCTTTAAAAATGGAGACGTGTCCGAGTGGCTGAAGGAGCACGCCTGGAAAGTGTGTATATGGGTAACTGTATCGAGAGTTCGAATCTCTCCGTCTCCGCTTTAAGGGCACATCTTCTTCATTAAGATTTGCCTCATCTCTTTTTAGCATACATTTGGCTTGCATAGAAATAATAATATGTAATTAAGCTATTACCCACTAAATAAATATGAGTATTTTTATGGTGTAACAATAAGGGTATCATTTTCTACAAAAGTTCTTTCATTTCTGATTTAAAATATGGTTTATAAAATGGAATGTTTTATGCTTTAAATAATATTATTAATTATAAAAAATAAATTATGAAAAATGTAGATAATACTATTAATGAAAAGCCAAAAGGAAATATATTACAAAATGAAAATCGGGAAGATGAAGCTTCAACGGAAAATTTAAATTCTGAAGAGTCAGTAAATTTAACTAAAAAAGTAGGTGAAAATGTTGCTAAAGAATCACCCGTTAAAACTGATAAAAATTTAGACAAAAAATAATTTAGAAAAAATCTGCATCATTGTTATTTCTCAGGTATTAGGTTATTAACCGGGAATGTCAATTTGTTTAATAAGAGAAGAACAGAGTTAAGTCCGTCCTTCTCTTATTTTTTAAAATGCTTAAAATTAAACACAATCCTTTTGGATCTATATTTAAAACTTAAATGTCTGAGCATTTATTAATTACGATTTTACTACCACTAAATGCTCAAATCCATCATCTTCTAATATAATAATCCCAGTTTTCTGCTCTTCTTGATTTAAAAAAACTTTCATCTCTTTTTTAGATTCTTCAACACTCTGCAAAAATGTAATGATGTAAACTGTATTACCAAAATGGTATTTAACTTCAAAATTTTGCCACTCTTCAGGAATGCATGGTTCAAATCGTAGGGTATTTCCTTCTTTTTTAAGTCCGATAAAATAATCTATTATCAATTGATACATCCACCCCGCTGAGCCCGTATACCAGGTCCATCCACCTCTACCTCTGTGCGATTTTTCTGCATACACATCTGCAGCAATTACATAAGGTTCTGTTTTGTAAACAGCAATTTTTTCTGCGCTGTTGCCCCTGTTTAAAGGGTTGATCATTTGCAACAATTCCCATGTTTTTTTTCTGTTACCCATAGCTGCAAAAGCCATTACGAGCCATACAGCAGCATGCGTATATTGACCACCATTCTCTCTTACACCAGGTACATAACCTTTTATATAGCCAGGATTAAGGTCAGATTTATCAAAAGGCGGATCAAACAATTGGATTAGACCTGCATCTTTGCGCACCAGGTATTTATCAGCAGATTGCATGGCCGAAACTGTCCTTTCATCGTCTCCTGCTTTTGATAATACAGACCAGCTTTGTGCAATAGAATCAATTTTACATTCAACATTTTCCTTCGAACCAAGCGGTGTTCCATCATCAAAATAAGCACGGCGGTACCATTCTCCATCCCAAGCTTCCTGCCTGATATTAATCCGTAATTTTTCTGCCTCTTCCTTACATTTATTTGCAAAAGTTTCATCATTTCTCAGAATGGCAACTTCTTCAAAAGCTGTTAAAACATTGTATAGAAAAAATGCCAACCATACACTTTCACCCTTGCCTTCGTCCCCAACTTTATCCATCCCATCATTCCAGTCTCCTGATCCCATAAACGGCAGGCCATGAATACCAAATCTTAATGCATGTTCAATTGCCTGCACGCAGTGCTTATACAAATCTGCAAATATGTTTGATTGCAGTGGCAAGTCGTAGTAAGAATCTTCTCCGTCATTCAACAACCTTCCTTCAAGAAAATAAACGGGTTCATTTAAAATGTCTTTATCTCCAGTTGATTTTATATATGCTGAAGTAACAAAAGGCA
>JAYUZL010000057.1:0-2743 GCA_043751875.1 Ferruginibacter sp. | reverse complement strand
AGTTTACATAGGTAAAATCTAATGCGTATTGTTTAGCTTTTACATTTTCATATTCAGTTCTTTTTGCGCCGACATTTCCAACTTGAAATGATCCGCCAATTTCAACTGATGAATTTGAAATGGGCAAGAGGCCTACACGCCCACCAAATGATTTATTTTTATTATTATCTTCTGCACTTGAATAATTTAATTGACCAATTTCTGAAATCTCCGATGAACTCGTATTTAATGAAGGACCATTAGATAAATAAAAACTATAATTCATTTTTGCAGAACCTAATGGCACATTTCCTCTAACATCAACACCAACTTCTGTGGTAGGCCCAATGGGAGATCCATCATGATTAAATCCTAATGGGGTACTTGGCAATTTATTTATCCATTGAGGGTGCAGGCGATCCTGGTAAATACCAAAAGGAGATAGAAACTTACCCGCACGGATTGTTACATACTTGTTTAAAAAATAAGATGCATCAATATATTCCAGATTAATTTTTGTTTCAGTACCTTCTAATTCAGTCTCCAGTTCTGCCTCAACAATAAGCCTTTCATGTGGTTTCCATAATAAAATGGGGCTAAAGTTAGCACCGAAAGAACTTGCTTCTTTGGTGAATTTAATACCAGATGACATATAACCTGTAAGAACGAACTTACTGCTTTTTGCTATCTGTGACTGTATTTTTAAATCGATCAAACTATCAATATATTCCTTATTATATTCTTGTGCCTGCGTATTGAAAAACATAATTGTCAACAAGCCAAAAAGCACCATGTATTTCTTTTTCATAATAGTTTTTAAATATTCATTTGATGTTGTTTTTTATAATCCAGTTTAGTTTATACATTTTGTGAAAACTATCATAGTTGATAAGCTCTTTATCTTCTTTAAAATTCTCATCCAGAGCATCGTGAAAAGTATGGCTATCGGGAAATGCTTTTTTCAAATTTTCTTTAGAGAGTACTTGTAGTGCATCAGATGATTTTGTTACAAAAAAATATTTAGGAGCATATTTTTCAGCCTCTTTAGGGGAATGAGCCGCATGCACATATTTGTAAATATTTATCTGCTCACCGGGATTCATGTTTGTATAGCCCATTTTTTTTGTTGCAGTTTTTGTAGTTAGGTTTTCAACTTGTGCAATAGCCTGTGAAACTGTGAACAGGCAAATAGCCAATAATACCAATGGAAATAACTTTTTCATTTTTTAATTTTAAATGGTTAATTGATGTTGTTTTTTATAATCCAGTTTAGTTTATACATTTTGTGAAAGCTGTCATAGTCATACAATTCCATATCACTTGCAAACTGTGCGTCTAATGCATCATGCAGCTTATGATTTTCCGGGATGGCAGCTTTTAAATTTGCTTTGGTTAAAACCTGCGGAGCAGAAGCGGCATCAGTGCTAAAGAAATACATGGGTAGGTACTTTTCAACTTCCTTTCCCGAATGTGCAGGATGCTGGTACTTATATATAAGCAGCGCTTTGCCGGAATTAAGTACTTTATATTCTTTATTGTCTATAAATCGATATTCTACTCCACTTGTATTTCTGTAACCATAGGTTTCACTTTTAGTAAGCCTGTAGGTTGTTCCCTGATGTTTTACTTTTATAACATTGTCTATAAAAGCACATAACTATTTATTTTATGCTTTTCGGTTTTGTAGTTAATGGCATAAGACAGATTCCTGTTTTTAAAATCATGGGCCGTTTTATAAATACCACTGCTGTCTTTTTGGGCGAAGGCATTCAGCGTAAAAAACAATGCCGCAATTACTAATAGTCTGAATTGATTCCGTTTCATCATTATAATTTTACAAGATTTAGAAGATTATTATTATTTGCTATTACCAGCTACAATTAATAAACTTTTGTAAAAATAGACAGAAGCTTGTTGCTTAAAATTGATACCCGTCAAAGCTGTACTTGATTTTAATCAACTTGAGCGTTTAGTTTAATAAGTTTTTGATTTTTGATAAAGCACTTTTGATTACACTCAATCTTAAAGTTGATTTTCGTCAAGTTGGTATGTTTTTCCTTTTGGTATATTTATCGTCATTTACTGTAGAGTAGAAGTAAAGAATATTACAGAACCATATTATTACGTAGGTAGAAATATTTCAAAAAATATCCTTGATAAAGCAACAAATAAGTATTGGGCATCATTAGAACTGGAGATTAAAAAAAGAGATTGTTCAATATGCAACGCAACAATAATTATTTATTGTATAGCAACTTTAAACGATTTTTTAAAAGCTTGTTATGGAATTTAAAATAGAAGCAGGTAAACCATTTAAGAAGATACAGGAGAATTTTAACGAACTATATCCATATTTGAGAATAGAGGATTTAAGGATGGTTAACACTTCAATAGGTGGCCCCTTAAAGAAACTAAACTTATGCAATAAGGCTAAATTACAAAAGGATTCTACCGACAAGGTGTTCATCACTATTAATAAATTAACAACCGTTGCCGACCTGATAAACCAGTTTTGTGAAAATTTGAATTTACCCGTAAGGGTTCTCAGAAAATCAAATAATCATTGGATAGAAACTTCCTTAACAGTGCACTGGACGCTGGAGAGGCAAAACATAGCAGGCAAACTATTTAACGAGTCTTAGTTGCTTATATAGCAGGAGTAAATTTTTATTATTAAATTATCAACGTAAAAAATTGCGTAATTTATTTTCTTCCAGTATAATTATTTTTCCTTCTTTCAATTCAATCAATTTCTCGGCTTTAA
>JAYUZL010000056.1:0-5769 GCA_043751875.1 Ferruginibacter sp. | reverse complement strand
TGTGCCCCACGTTTTAAAAAAATAAAAAGTTCACCAAATATTACTGATAATTGTGGTCTTATCTTCTCTTCCCCTCCTACCCGCCAATTGGTATTTTTTTTAATATACCGCTTTATGTTATCCTTGTATTTTAAATCCATTCTTTTCTTTATGCTCTCCATGTCTTTTACCATCGCCCAATAGATTTTATACTTTGAATTTGGTTCAAGCATACTTTCTAACTTCTCAGAATGCTTTGGATTGTTTAGGTTTAATACAGCTGCGTATTTATCAGTCTTCACTGCTGTTTTATGTATATTGGCTAATCCAATATCTTCGTAATCTGTAAGCAATAAAGAGACCTTTTGTCCTCCATCAAAATGATCGAATCCCGCTTTGTAACTTTGAGAAACGACATAAGTTTTGTTTAACTTTAAAAGTCTTTTTAAAAAAATTGGTTTAAACAATTCAAAAGGTTGAAACATCTTATTTAACTTTTATAACCTGATCAATATTTGTTGTGTAGCACGGGGACAAATGAGCAGCTCTTGCTTTAAATTTCTTATCGAAACCCTGTATACCAAACCTTACTAAGTCTTTACCAAGTGATTTATTAATCTTATCTAAAGCCATAACAGCTTTTTTGTTTTTAGTAGTATCTTTTTGTGAAAATAAATTTAACTGCACATTTTCTTCTGGTACAAAACCTCTTAACTCGACACCGCACTTCATGTATTTAATTCCTTGCTTAAAAATAATTTCAAAACCTTTTAATGCATATTTTATGATCTCTGGTGTACTGTTGGTAGCGGTTTCAAATTGTATTACAACAGAGCGAAAATATTGTTCATCCTGTATTCTGTGTGGGTTGGTATGAACAAAAACTTTTATCTCTTGTGCTGAACTCTTTTGATTTCGTAATTTCAAAGCACAAGTTGCTGCATAGTTACTCATGGCTTCTTTTATTAATTTTTTATCTGTTATCATTGAACCAAAAGATCTTCCTGTACAAATGTTCTTTTTAGCAGGTAATTCAAACTCCCATGCAATAGATGGTATTCCTTTTAACTCGTTGTGTAATCTTAAACCTACCACACTCATCGTACTTCTAATAAAATCTTCCGGTGCTTGTGTAAACTGCATGGCTGTTTTTATACCGTTTTTGTTGAGCATCAGAGCATATTGTGTTCCAATGCCCCACACATCTCCCACCTCGGTATATTCAAGCATTTCGTCTATTAAATACTGGTTAGCAGCCCAATGAACGCCTACTGCTTTGTTCTTCTTTTTTGCATACCTGTTAGCCATTTTAGCAAGTGCTTTTGTAGGTGCTATTCCTACACATACCGGTATACCCGTATTCTTAAAAATGGTCGTTTTAATTTTTGAACCCAAGTGTAGCAAATCGGTATAAGGCATGTTACCCATATCTAAAAAAGCTTCGTCAATGGAGTATATTTCCAAGCGAGGTACAAAGGTTGAAAGTGTTTTCATCACCCTGTCACTCATGTCTCCGTACAGTGTATAATTAGAGCTAAACATTTTTACCCCATGTTTTTCTATTTGTTCTTTCATCAAATGTGGTACTGCTCCCATTTCAATACCAATTGCTTTTGCTTCATCACTTCTTGATATTGCGCAACCGTCATTGTTAGATAATACTATAACGGGTTTACCCCGCAATGCAGGATTAAAAACACGCTCACAGGAAACATAAAAATTATTACAATCAACTAAAGCGTACATAACCGAATGTGTTTAGTATCAATTACAACATTTGTTACTACACCCCACACTATCATTTCCATTTCTTCGGTTACTTCAATCACTGGATATTTTTTTTTCTTATTGGCAGGAATCAAAAAGCATTTTCCATCTTCAAACTTTATATACTTTACAGTATAGCCACCGTTTAAATAAGCTACCACTATATCACCGCTTTTTGCAGTTAGAGATTTATCTATAACTAAAATTGAATTGGGAGGTATATAAGCATCAAGCATCGAATCACCCTCACAGTAGGAATAATAAGTAGAAAGCGGATGTGGAGCAAGCTGCTGAGCAAGGTCTATTCTGTCTTCGATATAATCCATTGCCGGTGATGGAAAGCCTGCGGGTATTTTAAAATCTAAAAGGGGTATTAAAAAAGTGTCTTTAACATTATACTCGTGAAAAATCATACTGCAAACTAATTTATTTAGTAAATAAAAAACTAAATAATTTAGATAATGTGCAAAAATGCTTTTGTACTAACCTTGTCGGCTACCTCACAAAAAAAGGCTACCCGAAAGAATAGCCTTTTAATTTATACAAGTTTTATCTTATCTCTTAATAATTTCCTCTTTAACATTTATGCTTTCTCCAACAATGCTTACCTGATAAATAACTGCTGTATTTGTTTGCATTAATTCAATAGATGCAACTGCAGTTCCTTCAATCTGTTTTATCTTTTTTGTAGCTTCTGTTTGAGCTGCTTTATTACTTACAGAAATATTGTTAATGCTCTTCGGTAAATTATTTAACTGAAGCCCAATTGTGTTGCCCGTAAGGCGGTTTAAAAAAAATAATGCTATGCAATATTGAAAAAAGTTAATCAAAAGTGAAGGATATTGGAAAGGGAGCGGTACATAGCTGAAGAATTAAACATTTGTCACCAATTCTTCTAGATTAGTGTTGATGTCTACGTGAAAACGCTGCCGCAAGCGCTGCCGTGATTTATATACACTTTCATTAGAGATCCCAAGTATAGATGCGATCTGTCGTGTATTAAGTTGAAGTCGGATTAATGCCGCGGTTCTTTGTTCGGCTAAAGTTATCTCAGGAAATTTATTTTTAAGGCGTTTAAAAAAATCAGGATAAATCTTTTCAAAAAGAGTTTTGAATTTAACCCATTCTTCCTCAGTTAATATTGTTTGCTTACTAAGCTCCGAAATAATTGTCTCCTGATCTGTATTCAAATCCCGTACTCTAACCTGTGATTCTAACTTCTCAATAAAATTCGTTTTTTCTATGATGTTCTTAGTAAAAACTACCATTTGGTCTTTTGCCAAAATCAACTCCTGTTCTATTTTCTCTTTTTTTAATTTTTCTTTTAAAAGATTATTATTTAAAAATAAAAGAAATATAGCCAATAAAAATACAATCCCAATTATGATGATGTTTCTCAAAAGTAGCTGAGATTGTTTTTCATTTTTTAGGTTTTGAATAGTATAACGGCTTGTCTTATCATTTAGTTTTGCTTTTGAAATGGCCAGACTGCTTGTGGCCACTACTTTTTCAAGGGCGTCATTTAGCATTGTATAATGATCATTGTAGTAAAATGCGCTATCATAGCTACCCAAAGCCCTAAAAATATGTGAAATCGTAAGGTATGTGTCCCTTAGGTAAGATTCGTCGGGCCAAAGGTTGAGAAGTTGAATTGCTTCTCTTGCTTCTGATAAAGCCTGTGTTTTCTTTCCGTTCATTAAGTCTGCTTTTGCCATCCTTTGTAACCCATTGGCTGCTTCATTATAAATACTGTCATTGTTATTATTTACAAAATCAATTTGAAATAGGGATTTTGCTGAATCAAACTTATTTTGTGCAAATAGGATCATACCCATATTGCCCGAAATATTTCCAACTAACGAGCGATCATTATTTTCTTGTGCTAATAGTAATGCCTGACGGTAATAAACATTGGCTGAATCATTTTGATTCTTTTTGTAAAAGCAATTACCTATTATGTTTAAGGCCTTTATCTTGAATTTATATGGATCTTTATACTCTTTTTCATAGTTTAATTTTTTCCATGCCAAAATTCCTTTTTTTGCGTAGCTTATACTTTCATCATTTTCCCTAACTTGATATAACAATTCTGCAAGATCTGTATATACGGGGGGCTCTACGGAATAACCAACCTTTTCAAAAAGATCAACACCATTTTTTGAGTACATTACCGCCAAAGCTGTTTCTCCCAGATGACGCATCCTTCTTGCGGAATAGAAGCATACCCACCCAATTGTTAAATCGTTATCAGTATGGTAAACTGCATCTAGCGCATCCGCATAAAGCTTCATTATCTGCTCCTTGATGGGTTGTAATGCTTTCGATCCCCGATCTCTATATTTATCGTAGTCGGCAAATTTTGAGTAAAATACATCTGCCTTTAGCATACAGAAGTATGTCCTAAAAATATACCCCTTTGAGTTATTGGAAGATTCAAGAGAATTCAAAAAACGAAGTGCCCTTAAAGAATCAGTTTTTATTAATTGCTTCGTAAGACTACCAATACTGTTAACTTCATTAAACGAGGCTGTACTTAATATATTTGCCCATTTCTCAGGCTCTAAACCTATCTTTTTTTGTGCAGGAGCTACGGTATAGTTCACTATAAGCCCAATTAGCATAAAAATCTGATAAATAGATTTAGTTTTGGCAAACATGTTGTAAAATAATCAAATATCACTACATTTTGCAGATTGTTATCTCCTGCACACTAAATTTTTGATATTAGAAAGGAATTTTAGCCAATATTCCAATCAAACCGGATTTTGCGTTCGGCTTGGGCAAGATTTTCGTCTAGCCTCTTTGTCTTTACGATTGTTAATTGTGAATAAAAAAAAGGCTGCCCTTTTGAGACAGCCTTTTCTGTGTTATTTGTCAGCAAAAGTTTTTTTCAAAACTATTTTTGCACTATCAGTTTCCCGTTTAAAGTATTTTTTCTTCCCTTCGCATCTACTGTTTGCAATAAATATAAGTAAACACCGTCTACAAGGTTACGTGCATCAAGCTTCGCTTCATGTCGGCCTGCACTCTTCCGGCCTTCTGCCAGTTGCGCCATCTTCTGGCCCTTGCTGTCATAAACAGTCAGGCTTATTTGCATTGCTTCAGGAAGTGTGTAGCTGATAGTTGTTTGACTGTTGAAAGGATTTGGATAAGCTTTTACGCTAATTGAAGAAATGGTTTCTGAAACTTCAGGTTTAATAGTTGAAGTTTGAGGCGCAAAATTGTTACCGACGCAATTAACCCCGTTACGTATTACAACATTACCGCCATTCAATACCAATTCAGTGGTTTTTGTACTTACCCAGTTGCTGGAATAAACAAGGCTGTTTCCGTTCAAAAGCGTAATGCCAATCATATCGGTGTTGCCGGGGTCACCATTATCGGTCATAGTTACCTGCAAGGTAATTCCTCCATAAATTGATACCGGTAATGCCGGGTTGGTGATATCAGTCAGGTTAGCCTTACTGCTAAATATTGCTTTTTTAGAACATGGAGTAGTGGAATTAATTGACAGCCCTGACATAGCCGTTGATTTTATCTGGTAAACCCTGCCGCCCCTGCGGAAGATAACATTCATATTGCCCTGCAGGTTTGTATTGGATTTATTATACTTCACATTAAAGCCGAAATTAAGCTTACGGCCTGCATCAGATGAATATTCCCCGTTGGAACCTGTCGGGATTACTTCGCCGCCACCGGTAATAAACTCTGTAAGTGAACTCCGTGATACCGAAAGCACTGACTGGGTACTGCCAATATAATTACCCCCCGTACTATTACTATCTACCACGACTCCAATCGAATAAGAATCATAAGAGGTGGATGGCAAAGTAACTGTCCAGTTAAAAGAAACAATTCCCCTGGTAGTGTCTGTGGCACTTACCAAACCAGGTGTGAGCCAGTCTGAGATATTTTGCATTGTAGTGAGGTTGATAAATTTCACCCTGGCTTTTCTTATATCACCGGGGTAAATATCGTTTAAAGGATATACGGCTGTAGTATCTCTTACCGAAGCACTCAGTA
>JAYUZL010000055.1:0-19911 GCA_043751875.1 Ferruginibacter sp. | reverse complement strand
GCGAGGTAACCAAATATTACCTGGACGATTGCAGCAAAAGTATTCATCAAGCCTTCCGGGTCAAACGCCACACCTTCTCCTTTGTACATATGCGATTCTCCTAAAATATTTTTATCTACAGCAGTACCAAACCAACCTGCTAAACTAAACGGATCTGCAGGGTTTGCTATCTCACATAAAAACCAGTAAGCAAATAATAAAAAAGCACCGGCAATAAATGCACCTCTAACTTTAAAATAATGTACAATTACAGATGCAAAAAAATAACACAATGCTATGCGTTGTAGCACACCAAATATTCTGAGCGTTTCAAAAGGTTTTACCACAATATTTCCAGCATTATCGTATTTAATAAATGGAAACCAGTTTAAAAATACTCCTATAAAAAAAATAAGCAATGTGCGCTTAATAATTTTGTACCAGAAAGTTTTTTCACCTGCTGCTTCCAGCTTTGGCATTACAAACGCCATAGCATTACCAACCGCAAATAAAAAGAATGGAAATACCAGGTCCGTTGGCGTGCAACCATGCCATGGTGCATGTTCCAGCGGAGAATAAATAAATCCCCATGAGCCCGGATTGTTTACCAGTATCATTAGTGCAACTGTTGCTCCTCTAAAAACATCAAGCGAATAAAAACGTTGGTTCATAAGTTAACTGTTAAAGAGAAAAATTATTTATTTTGTTAAGGTAAATGATAATATTCTTTAAAAAAATAGTTACGGTTTGATTTTATGTTTTTAAAACTTACTTTCGGTCTTCTAATATTCAAACAGTTACTGCATTAAATAGAAATAATTTATGTCGCCATACCTGCTTTTATTTTTTGTAGTCGGTTATTTTATTTTGTTGTTAATAGTAGCATGGTATACAAGCAGAAATTCAAATAACGAATCTTTTTTTATAGGTAATAAAAATTCCAACTGGATGTTGGTGGCTTTTGGTATGATTGGTACCTCCTTGTCAGGTGTTACTTTTGTGAGTGTGCCAGGTGGAGTTGGAAAAGAATCATTTGCTTATTTCCAAATTGCAATTGGTTATCTCATCGGTTATTTTGTGGTGGCGTTTGTGTTGCTGCCATTGTATTACAGGCTTAATTTAACTTCTATATATAATTATTTAGGTGGCAGGCTTGGCATAAAATCTTATAAAACAGGTGCTTCATTTTTTATACTAAGCAGAACATTGGGCGCTACTGCAAGATTGTATCTTGTAGTTAAGATTTTGCAGGATGCAATCCTCTCACAATTGGGTGTGCCGTTTTGGGTAACTACACTCATTATTTTAATGATGATTTTAATTTACACGTATGAAGGAGGTGTAAAGACAATTGTATTTACAGATACTTTGCAGACAACCTTTATGTTGACTGGTTTATTGGTTTGTGTGTTGTACATTTTAAACACAATGGACCTTAATCTTTTTACTGCCTTAGATGTAATGAAGGATAAAGGTTATTCAAAAATATTTTTTACAGAGCCGGAAAGTAAATTGTTTTTTGTAAAACAAATTCTCGCTGGTGCATTTATTACCATAACGATGACGGGTATGGATCAGGAAATGATGCAGAAAGCAATTTCTGTAAAACACTTGGGTGATTCTCAAAAAAATATTATTACGCTTTCAATTATTCTTGTATCTGTATTAGTGTTGTTTCTTTTTTTAGGGGGGCTTTTGCATCTGTACGGAGCTCAGCAAGGAGTTGCTGTTACCGGGGATAAATTGTTTCCTGAACTTGCACTGCACCACATGCCTCCAATCGTTTCGGTCATTTTTATTATTGCACTAATTTCTGCATTATTTCCCAGTGCCGATGGTGCAATTACTGCGCTTACTTCATCTATCTGTATAGATATTATTGGCATGCAAAGACGAAATGATATGGATGAAGCAGCAAAGAAAAAATTAAGGCAACGGGTGCATTTAATTGTAGCATTTGTTTTCTTATTATTCGTATTAGTATTTTATAAAGTAAATAACCCGAGTATGATTAGCGTTATTTTGAAAGTAGCTGCATATACTTACGGGCCATTGCTTGGATTGTTTACTTTCGGTATAATCACAAAACGAAATGTGCATGATAATCTGGTTCCATTTGTTTGTATTGCGGCACCTTTAATTTGCTTTTTTGTAGATAAATTTCAAAATGTGTTATTGGGTGGTCTGCAGATTGGGTCTGAACTTTTGTTGCTGAATGGTTTTCTTACCTACGTTGGTTTGTTAATAATCTCTAAAAAAGCAGGGACGCAAATAGCTTAATAATGGAAATTATAAACCCTCTTACAGAAAATTATATTGAGCATTTTTCAAGCGTACATGATGCTTTTCTACAGCAGATTTTAGATGATACATATGCTGATCATCCTCATGCACATATGGTGAGCGGAGCGGTACAGGGTAAATTTTTGCAGATGATCAGTAGAATGATAAAGCCGCTGAAAATACTGGAGATAGGGACTTTCACAGGTTTCAGCGCTTTGTGTTTGGCTGAAGGCTTACAAACGAATGGTGAAATACATAGCATTGAATTGAGAAAAGAAGATGCAGTTACTGCACAAGAAAACTTCAACAAAAGTTGTTATAAAAAAAATATAAAATTGCATGTTGGAGATGCTAAAAAAATTATTCCAACGTTAAAACATGAATGGGATATCGTTTTTATTGATGCTGATAAAACGAGTTATATTGAGTATTACGAATTAACTTTACAATATCTTAAAAAAAATGGGTTTATACTGGCTGATAATGTGTTGTTTCACGGGCAGGTTTTAGGAGAAATCATTATCGGAAAAAATGCCAAGGCAATCAACAGCTTTAACCAACATGTGGCCGTTGACTTTAGAACCGAACAAGTAATCCTTTCCATTAGAGATGGAATTTCTTTAATAAGAAAAAAATAATATGAAAAAACTTATTTTTATTGTTATTGTTACAATCCTTAACAGTAATTTATCTGCACAAAAAATTTCTCCGGATCAATACATTAATACATACAGAAGCATTGCTGTTGCAGAAATGAAACGGTCCGGCATTCCTGCATCTGTAACTCTTGCACAGGGTATTTTAGAGACAGAATGTGGCAACAGCGAACTGGTAAAAAAATCAAACAATCATTTCGGTATAAAATGTAAAAGCACATGGACCGGTGAAAGTGTAAAACATACTGATGATGCACCCAATGAATGTTTTAGAAAGTACAATAACCCAGAAGAAAGTTATAAAGACCACAGCGATTATTTAAAAACTTCGCCAAGGTATGCGGCACTTTTTCAACTTGCCCCTTCCGATTATAAAGGCTGGGCTTATGGTTTAAAGAGAGCAGGTTACGCAACTAATCCGCAATACCCTCAAATAGTAATTTCTAATATCGAAAAATACAACCTACAGCAGTATGATAATTTAACTGTGGAAGACCTGGATAATATTGCTATTAAAAAAGTTATAAATGATCAAAAACCTACCTTAGAAAATATTACAGTAGATTTTAACGCAGTTGAAAACTCTATAAAATTAAAAAACAAAATTAATGGTCTTAAAGCTTTAATGGCACCAAAAGGCATATCATTACTTGTTATAGCATCAAAAGCAAATATTGATTTAGGAAAATTATTGGAGTACAATGATCTTTCAACAGACGGGTTGCTTATAGATGAACAGGTAATTTATTTAGAGAAAAAGCCTAAGCAGGGTAACAGGGATTTTTACATTGCGTTGCAAAAAGAAACCCTGTATGACATTTCTCAAAACAATGCTGTACAATTAAAATATCTTTCGCAGCTAAATAATATGGATGTTAATCAGACAGTAAAAAAGGGTACAAGAATTAAATTGCGGTCCACAGAAATTGACTCATTAACTCTTTCAAAATAATTTTATATGTCTGTTATACAGGTAAAAGATAAATATTTTACACCTTTCTTAACGGCTGCACAAATTGATGAACAGGTTAAAAGATTGGCTGCAGAAATAAATAAGGATTATGAAGGTAAGAGTCCTTTGTTTATTGCTATTTTGAACGGATCTTTTATGTTTGCTTCTGATCTTTTTAAAGAACTTACTATTGAAGCAGAAATATGTTTTATAAAATTAGCTTCTTATAAAGGCACTAAAAGTACTGGGCAGGTAATAACATCTATTGGCCTTGATGCTACATTAACCGGCAGGCACGTAATCATTTTAGAAGACATTGTTGATACCGGAAAAACCTTGTATGAATTTTTACCACAGTTAGAAAATCAACAGCCTGAATCCCTAAAAATTGCTTCTTTATTACACAAGCCAGCAGCACTTGCACACCCTGTAACCATTGATTATTTAGGTTTTAACGTATCTGATAAATTTTTGCTTGGATACGGGTTGGATTATGATGGTTTTGCCAGAAATTTAAAAGAAATATACCGGTTAATTGAAGATTGATTTTTAATTTATTAAAAATAAGAAAATTTCCCTTAACAACATTTTATCGGCTATTTATTTATATTTATAGAGTATTAAATAACACAAGCAAAAAGTGTAGTTTTATTACAAACACTTATTACCTAAAAAACTAATTGTAATTATACGAAGTTGTTTCGTTTTTAATTTTGAAAAAAGTAGTTTTATATTGCTTGTTTTTCTGTGTTGGCCTTACAGCAAAATCACAATATTACCTAAGAGGTGTTATTAGTGATGAGAAGAGCCATACGTTGGCGAACGCTAAAATTTATCTGCACTCTTCCAAATCCTTTTACAGTTCGGGCTACGACGGTAGTTTTGGGATTGTAACGAAATATCTCAACGATTCCGTGACCATTCAACTAACTGGGTACGAAAAACAAACGCTTTCTGTAAAAACCAATAGTTGGCTAACTGTAATATTAAAAGTAAATGCAGCAACGGTAATAAAATATAAGCCCAAACTTATCTCCTTTACAAAAAACGCAAAGGAAACTTCCAGGTATAATCCATTCATAAGCGACGAAACTTATTTTAAACTGGTAGAAAATGAATTCGTAAAAGCAGAACATTTTCCAATTACAGGGTTTTCATTAAACGTAAATAAGGCATCATACAGCAATGTAAGGCGTTTTATAAATACGGAAAGTAAAGTGCCGCCCGATGCTGTAAGAATTGAAGAAATGATTAATTATTTTAACCTGGATTATGAGCGGCCGGAAGGCGATAATATTTTCAAAATAAGAAGTTCTGTAACTGCGTGCCCATGGAATGAAAAAAGCAAACTTTTGTTTTTAAAACTTAGTGCAAAGAAAATTGATTTAAATAATATACCGCCGGGTAATTTTGTTTTTTTAATTGATGTATCAGGTAGTATGGATATGCCAAACAGACTACCATTATTAAAAGAGGCGTTTCAATTATTTGTAAAAAATTTAAGACCTATAGATAAAATTTCCATCGTTACCTATGGAGGTGTAGTGGGCACATGGCTGGAACCTACGAATGGTGATGAAAAAGAAAAAATAAACAATGCATTGGAATTGTTGACAGCTGCAGGTGATACACCCGGTGAATCTGCTATTGCTGCAGCATACAAACTTGCCGCTTCTTCGTTTGTTAAAGATGGAAATAATAGGGTTATTTTAGCAACCGATGGAGATTTTAATGTTGGTCAAACTTCTGAAAAAGCTTTGGAAGAATTAATCTCTAAAAAAAAGGAGTCGGGTATTTATCTTACCTGCCTTGGTGTAGGAATGGGGAATTACAAAGATTCAAAACTAGAGACGCTAGCAAAACGCGGAAATGGTAATTATGCTTACCTGGACGATTTACACGAAGCAGAAAAAGTACTTGTGCACGAACTTACAGAGACCCTTTATGCGGTTGCTGATAATGCATTTATAAATGTTGTGTTAGACAGTACACAAGTGAGTGATTACCGACTTATTGGCTTTGATAATAAAAGAGATGCCGTGCAGGATACCAGCAGTGATTTGGATGGCGGAGAAATAGGAAGCGGCGGAAGTACAATGGCTTTATTTGAAATTATTCCCGCTGCAAATAGTAATACAAAAAATAATCTTGGAAAGCTTATTTTAAAATTTCACAATCCTCAATCCCCTACAAATGATATGCAGGAAATTAAATATAATATCCCGTTTCTGAAAGTTGACAGCTTTACAAACGGAGAAAAGTTTGCGACAACTATTGCTATGTTCGGTCTCAAGCTTAAATGGTCAATTTATTTAAATAGTAGAACCTGGAACGATATTAAGATATTCGCTGAAGCTTCGGTAGATAAAAATAATTTTCTTCAAAACGACTTTTTAAAAATATTAGAAAAAACTATTAACATTTACGACCCAAGCAAATCGAAGAAGAAAAGGAAAAGAAAGGACGAATAAAGTAATCAAAGAAATTGCATTATAAGAAAAAACTTTCCTATTTCTAAGAAAGCATAAAATATTAGATCATATTGATATTATTTTACATCAATACCACCGTTTAATTCTGCATCAACCAATATTCTACCACAGTTTTCGCAAACCATAATTTTTTTGCGTAGTTTAATTTCACTCTGTTTTTGTGGTGGAATTGCATGAAAACAACCACCGCAGCTGTCTCTTTCTACAGCAACAACAGCCAGGCCATTTCTATAATTATTTCTAATACGATCGTAACCTACCAAAAGCCTTTCCTCTACATGAGACCTTGCAGATTCAATATCTTTACTAAAATGCTTTTCTTCTTTTTCTGTTTCGTTTATAATTTTTTCAAGCTCATTTTTTTTCCCACTCAAATTTGCTTCTTTTGTGGATACTGCTTTTTTGGCAATTTCCAGCTGTCTTGCTTTTTCTCCTATTTCTTCATTTGCATCTTTAATATGCTTTTCGCAAAGCTTTTCATCAAGCTGTTGCATTTCAATTTCTTTGTTAATAGCCTCAAACTCCCGACTGTTTTTCACATTCTCGCTCTGCTTTTCATATTTAGCTATCATAGCTTTCGCTTCTGTTATACCTGCTTTACGTAAATCTATAAATTCAGTAATGCCATTTATTTCTTCTTCCACACGGGTTTGACGTGCATGCAATCCTTCAATCTCATCTTCCAAATCTTTTACCTCCATTGGCAATTCCCCTTTAAGTATATGAATCTCATCAAGTTTACTGTCAATCTTTTGCAAATGTACAAGAGAGATTAATTTTTCTTCTACCGAAAATTCTTTAACTGCTGCCATGTTATATTTTTGGATTTATTGTTTTACGGAACAAAATATTGAACAGGGTTGGTATTTACGCCTGCTTTTAGCACCGCAAAGTTAGGGAATTTATCCCTCAAAAGATTAAAAAGCAGGTCTATAGTAAACTGCTCACTCTCAAAATGCCCTATATCAGCTAAAAGTATGTGGTTATCTGCATCAAAAAATTCGTGGTATTTCACATCTGCTGTAATGTAAACATCTGCCCCTGCTGCTTTTGCAATAGGTATTAAAAAACTTCCTGCCCCGCCACAAATCGCTATTTTTTTGCATTTTTTTTCGAGTAATGAAGTATGTTTTATAACCTTAACTTTAAAAATATTTGCTATTTGTGTTAGTAACTCACTTTCGTCAATAGGTATTGCAAGGTCTCCAATAATGCCGCTTCCTATATTTTGATGAGTATTATTTAAATTATAAATGTCATGCGCCACTTCTTCGTAAGGGTGATTATCTTTCATTATCCGCAAGATCTTTTGCTCCAGCCATCCAGGGTAAATTACTTCTATTTTAACCTCGTTAAGAATTGTTCTTATGTTGATTTTACCTGTTTGTGGATTTGAATTTTCGCCTGGTTTAAATGTTCCTATGCCTTCAGTTGAAAAACTACATTCACTGTAATTACCAATATTACCTGCACCAGCAGCAAAAAGTGCATCAGTTAATTTTTGTGCATTTGCCTTCGGCGAAAAAACAACCAGCTTTTTCAGTACATCTTTTTTGGGAGAGAGTATCTGTACATTTTGCAGACCAATCATTTCAGCAATTTTCCCATTTACGCCCGTAATAACATTATCTAAATTTGTATGAATAGCATAAATAGCAATATCATTTTTTATGGCTTTAATGATGGTTCGCTCAACATAATTGTTCCCGTTTATTTTTTTTAATCCCTTAAAAACTATTGGATGGTGGGCAATTATAAGGTTACATTTTTTATCAAGGGCTTCCTGCACAATTGCCTCTGTACAATCCAAACTTATAAGTACACTGGTACAAATATTATTTGCATTCCCGATAATTAATCCTGTGTTGTCATAATCCTCTTGTAATGAAACGGGAGCAATTGTTTCCAGAAAATTGATAATATCTTTAATTAGCATGTTAATATTTTTATCAGCGATAAAAGTATGTTGAAATATTAACTTGCCATAAGTAAAGTATTTTTTTTTAATTATGAACAAACTGAATAAATAAATCATGAAAACCGCTTCAAATTATAATCAATACAAATTAGTTCTTCAAAAAATTGCAGATATAAAATATGCATCAGCTGTGTTGCAGTGGGATCAGGAAACGTATCTGCCAAAAAAAGGGAATGATGCAAGAGGCAGACAAATAGCTACGTTAAATGAATTGGCACATCAGCAAATTACTGATGAAAAACTCGGTGATTTGTTGAGTGAATTAGCAAACACCAATGGTCTTTCGCTAACAGAAAAAAGAAACGTACAGATAAGTTTAGAAGATTACTATAAAAATAAAAAATTACCGTCTGCTTTTGTCCGCAAATTGAGCGAAGCAGTAAATAAAAGTTTTCATGCCTGGATACAGGCCCGCAAAGAAAATAATTTTGTAATTTTTGAAAAACCTTTGCAACAAATAATTGATCTTAAAAAACAGGAAGCTGAATATTTAGGTTATGAATATCATCCTTGCAATGCTTTAATGAACGATTTTGATAAGGGACTCACCACAAAAATTGTTGACAAATTATTTGCAGATTTAAAAAACGAATTATCATCGCTGTTAGGTAAAATTTTAGCAAAACCGATTGTAGATAGTTCATTCCTTTGCCAACATTTTGATAAAACAGCGCAATGGGATACAGGCATAGAAATTTTAAAACGAATGGGTTTCAATTTTGATGCAGGACGGCAAGACATTAGTGAACATCCATTTACAATAAATTTTAGCAGCCAGGATGTAAGAGTTACTACAAGGGTAGACGAAAATGATTTCGGTAATATGTTGTGGAGTTGCATTCACGAAGGCGGGCATGCATTGTATGAACAGGGCTTGCCGGATGTTGAATATGGTTTACCATTGGGTGAATACTGCAGCCTCAGTATTCACGAAAGCCAGAGCCGGTTATGGGAAAATTTTATTGGCCGTGGCTTACCTTTCTGGAAATACAATTACGAACTTTTGCAGCAAAAGTTTCCTCTGCAGTTTCAAAGCATAACGGTAGAACATTTTTATGCCGCCATCAACAAAGTACAGCCGTCACTCATACGCACAGAAGCAGATGAAATTACTTATCATTTTCATGTAATGATTCGTTATGAAATTGAAAAACTACTTATTGAAGGAACAATAAAAGCAAAAGATATTCCTTCTTATTGGAACGAACTATACAAAAATTATTTGGGGATTAAAGTACCTGATGATGTAAGTGGTTGCCTACAGGACGTGCACTGGAGCCATGGCAGCTTTGGTTATTTTGCCACTTATAGTATCGGAAGTTTGTATGCTGCACAATTTTACGAATCCATAAAAAACAAACATGCCGGTATTGAAAGAGATATTGCGATCGGTAATTATTTAAAAGTTTCAAAATGGCTTCAAAATAAGATTTATAAGCATGGTAAATATTTCAGTTCTGAAGAACTTTGTCTGAACGCAACAGGAGAATGCTTAAATAGCAAATATTTTTTAAATTATATAACAGATAAATACTTAAAAAATTAGATAATAACCCGTTATAATTATACTCATGACACCCTATTAATTTTAATTATTCTACTAATTATGGGGTATTTATTCTACGAGATTTGAAGAATTAAGAAAATACTTTACACAGATATTTTTTATCAAAATTTTAAACTGTTAAATAATACCTTTTTTATAAAGAAAATAGACTGTTATAATAAAATCATGCAATTTTTTTCTTAATTGTCTGTTATAGGTAAGCGTAGCTGAAATACTACAGTCCAAATATCCTAAAAGTTAAACAATATCCCCATGAGCAAAAAAATGCTCGTTAAGCACGTAGGTTTACTAACCTGCTTTGTATTAATGACTTTTTTATCCAAGGCACAACTGACAACAAAGTTTAGTGCTACTCCACTTGCCGGGTGTGCACCTTTTAGCGTAAACTTTACAGATCAATCTACTGGTAATCCTAATTATTGGCAATGGGACTTGGGTAACAGTACTGTTTCTTTTTTGCGTAATCCATCTACAATTTATTTAAACCCGGGAATTTATTCGATTAAACTGGTAATCAAAAATGCTGCAGGCTCAGTAGATTCTTTAACCAAAACACAATACATAATTGTTTACGCAAAACCTTCAACAAATTTTTCTGCATCGCCGTTAACAGGTTGTTTTCCTCTGCCTGTAAATTTTACTGATATGAGTACACCAGGCAGTGGTATCATTACAAGCTGGTTATGGGACTTTGGAGATGGAAATACTTCAACACAAAAGAACCCAAGTCATACTTATTCAGCATCAGGCAATTATACAGTGCTTTTGGTTGTTACAAATTCCAATGGATGTTCAAAATCTTTTACAAGATCAAATTACATTGTTATCAACAATGGGGTGCAGGCAATGTTTACAAATACAACTCCTTCAAGTTGTTCGGCACCACAGACAATTAATTTCCAAAATCAATCTACAGGGACAGGTTCTAGTTCATACAAATGGCTTTTTGGCGATGGGGGAACATCTAACATAAAGGACCCACAACATACATACACTACAGCAGGAATTTATACAGTAACTCTTATTGCTACAAATTCTTCCGGTTGTACTGATACGTCTATTCATATCAATTCCATTATTATTGGTACAGCTAATGCTGATTTTACATTCCCGTTAATTATTTGTGCCGGTAATTCCTTTTCTTTCACAAACGCTTCAACTCCTGCAGCTTTATCCGCAAGTTGGAGTTTTGGAGATGCCACTACTTCAAATGTAATAAGCCCGTTAAAAACTTACGTTTTACCTGGAAGTTATAATGTTACACTCGTAAATAATTTTGGCGGCTGTCAGGTATCTCAAACTAAATTGATACTTGTTTTAGCTAAACCATCTGCAGGTTTTACCGCTTCACCATTAGCTTCCTGCAGCGCACCGCTAAACGTTAATTTTTCAAATACATCGTCGGGCAGTGTTTCAACTGAATGGTTGTTTGGAGATGGTACAACTTCAACCCTTAAAAACCCTAACCATACATATACAAATACAGGAAATTATACGGTAACGCTAATATCCACCAACTCGAATGGATGTTCAGATACTTTAGTTAAAACAGAAATTATCAAAATTCAACCACCGGTAGTGGTTATAAATAATTTGCCACAACAAGGTTGTGCGCCATTGGCTGTTACATTTAGTTCTACGGTAACAAGTCCTGACCCGGTATCAAGTTATTTATGGAATTTTGGTAACGGTGTTACTTCTGCACTTCCCAATCCTACATATACATTTACGGAGGGTAATTATGATATACAATTAATTATTACGACTTCTAATGGTTGTAAGGATACGGTTTTTGTGCCTCAAGGAGTAAAAGCAGGTGTTAAACCTATTACTAATTTTTCTGCCACACCGAGAGATGTTTGTGCAAAGATGCCTGTAAAATTTTCTGATTTAAGTACCGGTATAATCACGAAATGGGACTGGAACTTCGGAGATGGCTCTCATTCAAATTTACAAAATCCCACATATGGTTATCAAGATACCGGTCTATTTACAATTACCTTAATAATAGGAAATAACAGTTGTTTCGATACGCTAACTATTCCAAAATATATTCATGTAAAGCCTCCAATAGCAATTTTTTCTTCAATTGGGGTATGTGCAAATAAATACCTCAGAGTTTTTACTGATCAATCAATAGGCGCAGACAGCTGGAAGTGGGATTTCGGAGATGGGACGACTTCAACTCTACAAAACCCCACCCATACTTTTGCTTCCGTAGGCACATACACTGTAACGCTAACTGTGCAAAATTTATCTACGGGTTGTGATTATACTAAAACCTCACTAATACGGATTTCAGATGAGAAGGCGATGTTTACTGCTTCAGCTCTTGAAATTTGCAAGAAGAGTTCAACAACTTTTAACGCAACATCTATACAGGGAACGCCCGCGATTGTAAGTTTTGAATGGAATTTTGGAGATGGAATTTCTGACACGGGCAACAACAAAATACATACTTATCTCCAGACAGGTTTATATACCGTAACTCTAAAAATCACCGATATAAATGGGTGTGTAGATTCTGTTTTAAAAAATAATTATATAAAAGTTGTGGGGGCAACAGCTGCATTCGCATCTGCTACACCAGGTAGTTGTTTAAATTCAACAGTAACTTTTAACGATTTATCTGTTGCCGATGCGGCACATCCAATTACCTCGTGGTATTGGAATTATGGAGATGGAGTAAATGCAACGCTGACTGCCCCACCTTTTCAACACTTATATTCTAATCAAGGCCTTTATTCAGTGTCTCTTAAAATCATGGATAACTTTGGTTGTACAGATTCTACAAGTTTAAGCAACGCATTAATTATTTCAACTCCAATAGCAAAATATACAAGTATTGATACCCTTTCATGCCCGGGAAAACCAGTAAAATTTCAAAATCAATCAATAGGAAATTCTTTAAAATATGATTGGTCATTTGGGGATGGTGGTACAAGTAATTTAATGGATCCTATACATTCTTACGCTGCAGATGGTAAATACACAGTAACTCTTACAATAACTGATAATTATGGTTGCACAGATATTAAAAGAATACCACAATACATTATTGTAAACAGCCCTGTTGCTAATTTTACTGTATCAGATTCTTTTACTACTTGTCCACCTCTAATTATGCAGTTTACAAATTCTTCTAAACAGGTACAATCATACGCTTGGGACTTTGGCGACGGCGGTGGAACATCAACAGTTCTAAACCCACCTCACTTTTACAGTTTCCCGGGAGACTTTACAGCAAAACTAACTGTTACAACATTTGGTGGCTGCACCGACGTCAAAACAAAGCAAATGCTCGTTAAAGGACCTCAAGGTTCTTTTATATATAGTCCAACCTTAGGTTGTACTCCACTAAAATCTTTATTTACAGCAACCACACAATCCAGACTTTCTTTTGTATGGGATTTTAATGATGGTAATACCATGTTTACATCAGATTCTGTCGTATCTCATCGTTACACAATACCGGGAATGTACGTTCCAAAAATGATACTTACTGACGCGGCAGGTTGTAATGTACCTATCCAAGGAATTGATACTATTAAAGTAAGTGGAGTAATTAATGCATTTTCTGCTGACACTTTAACAAGGTGCAATAGTGGAAATGTTGTATTTTATAATACTTCGCAAAGCAATGATATCATTACAGGTTATCAATGGAATTTTGGTGATGGTACCGCCTCTACAGAATTCGAACCGACTCACTTCTATGCTGCAACAGGATTATATTACCCTCGTTTAATTACAACAACTCAAATTGGTTGCAAAGATACTGCCACAGCTCCTATACCGGTTAGAGTAGTTAAAACTCCTGTAATATCTTCCACGCAACCAATGAACGGCTGCGTGCCGCTCACTGTAAATTTTACAGGGAATTTGTTAAACGCTGATACCTCTTTTATAAAATGGGATTGGTCTTTTGATAATAATACTGTTGCAACCGGGCGGCAGTTGTCTCCAAGGGTTTATAATGTTGGCGGGATACATACCTATTCTTTAGCAGCAATTAACAGTAGTGGTTGTAGCGATACAATCTCCGGAACTTTTGAAGCATTTTCAAAACCTGTAATTAAAGCGGGTTCGGATATTATGATATGCCAGGGTATCGGTCAAACACTAACTGCCACAGGCGCTCCATCTTTTACATGGGCACCTTCAGCAGGGCTTAGTTGTGTAAATTGTTCTTTACCTGTTGCCACACCTGATTCTGTTAGAGATTACACTGTCACAGGAACTTCTGCACAGGGTTGCACAAATACAGACGTGATAAGGGTTTCAGTTAAATTTCCTTTTCAGATGCTCGGAGGCTTGCGGGATACAATGTGCTTAGGTGAATCTGGAATACTTGCAGTGTCCGGTGCTGCAACATACGCATGGTGGCCAACTATTGGATTAAATAAAGCCACAGGTTCGAGTGTTAAAGCTACACCCTCTATTACTACCAACTACATGGTTGTCGGTAAAGATGAAAAGAATTGTTTTAGTGATACTGCTTATTTTCCAATAAAAGTTTACCCTATTCCGACAGTGGTGGCGGGAGGTAATAAAACAATTAACGTGGGTCAGACAATCACTTTAACCCCCACTTTTTCTGCAGATGTTACTAATGTAAAATGGTCACCAACCTCATGGTTAGTAAGTAGTGCTACACCATCAATAACTGTAAAGCCAAATATGGAAACACAGTACACCGTTAAGGTTACCAATCCCGGCGGCTGTACTGCTTCTGCTTCTGTAAATATTTATGTATTGTGCAACGGCGCAAATGTATTCATACCAAATACTTTCTCACCTAATGGTGATGGTGCAAACGATGTATTTTACCCCAGAGGCACCGGACTGTTTACCATTAAACAAGCTAGGATCTTTAACCGATGGGGAGAAGAAGTCTTTGCACGATATAGTTTTAAAGCGAACGACAAAAGCTTAGGTTGGGATGGTACCAGTAAAGGCCAGAAAATGGGAAGTGATGTGTACGTTTATATGATAGAAATTCAATGCGATAACAACAGTACTTTGGTTTATAAAGGGAATATCGCACTCATAAAATAATTTGATTTTGTGGAAAAAAAAGAGCGCTTAAGTAAAACAAAAATGAACAAATCACGTTTTAAAACTGCAGCTATCCAATCAAAATAATTATCCATTATTGTTATGAAAAAATTTATACCGATATATTTTATCACCACTTTGTTGCTTACAGCTAATATTGCTGTGGTAAAAGGTCAGGATATACATTTTTCTCAGATTTTTGAAACCCCCTTGCTTAGAAATCCTGCATTGGCTGGTCTTTTTTCTGGTGATATAAGGGTTCAAACGGTTTACAGGTCTCAGTGGAACAGTGTTACAAATGCATACAGTACATCATCTGCCAATGTAGAATACAAATTACAAGTTGGGGAAAGTACAGATTATGTAACCGTTGGTGGTCAGGTTCTTTATGATAAAGCAGGAACGGTAGATCTAACGTCAACACACATTTTACCTGCTATAAATTACCATAAATCACTAAGTGCTGCAAGAAGTATGTATTTATCTATGGCAGTAATGGGTGGTTATGTACAGAGAAGTATTGATAGAAGCAAGATAACAACAAATAGCCAATTTAACGGCGGGGCCTACGATCCAAATATGTCAACCGGGGAAACTTTTCCAAAATCTTCTTACTCCTATTTTGATGGAACTGCAGGGTTAAGTTTTAATACACAGTTGGGCGAAAATGTAGACAATAATATGTTTGTGGGTATCGCATATCATCATTTTAATAAATCTAAAAAAGTTTCATTTTATAGCGACTATAAAATGGAGTTAATGCCAAAATGGGTTGCCTCAGGTGGAGTTAGAATGAGCACAACAGATTATTCTTATATTACTGTAGAGGCTGATTATACAACTCAAGGGGCTAACAGAGAAATAATAGGTGGTGTTATGTATTCTCAAAAATTGGATGATCCCGATAATCCTAAATACATTATTCATGGCGGCGCATATATGCGGTTAAATGATGCCATCATTCCTGTTTTAAAAGTAGAATCAAAACCAATTGCAGTTGCAGTAAGTTATGATGTAAATATATCTGGTTTAAAAAAAGTCAGTACGGGTAGAGGTGGTTTTGAAATCTCGTTGGTATTTCAGAAATTTTTAGACCGATACAACAGTAGCAGCAATGCTACAAGATGTCCAAAATTTTAATTAGCCGTTTTGTAGTATAGATTGTTTGGAAAGAGAGCCTGCTTAAAAGCGGGTTTTCTAATTTTCATCTCTAAACTGATGTATTAATATATCTTTAAAGGATAATTTCAAGTATGTTATTAAAAACAGGTTCTCCGGCGCCGGATTTTTCTCTATACGATTCAGATAAAAACAAAGTATCTCTAAGTGATTTTAAAGGAAATAAGAATGTTTTATTGTTGTTTTTTCCTTTGGCATTTACAGGTACATGTACAGAGGAGCTTTGTGCAGTAAGAGATGATATGGGAAGATACAATGATGCCAATGCACTGGTTTTAGGAATTTCTGTAGATTCTGTTTTTACTTTGGCTAAATATAAGGAAGAGCAAAGCTATAATTTTCCATTATTAAGTGACTTTAATAAAGAAGTATCTATGGCGTATGGATGTATTTACGAAACTTTTACACCAATGATGATGAGGGGAGTTGGTAAAAGAGCAGCATTTATAATAGATAAAGAAGGTATTGTACAGTATGAAGAAGTATTAGAAAATGCGGGCAATTTGCCCGGCTTCACAGCAATTAATAATAAGTTGGAAAGTTTAAGTTGAATTCTTTTTATATAAATTGTTTCTTATTTTTATAATAATTTACAATGTTAAACGTTCTAATTTTTTAGTCATATTCTAAATCATTTTACTATTTTTACATAGTTGAAACAAACATCTTTCATACTAATATTAATTATTGGAATAAGTTTTACAACTTTTGCACAAAACAAATCCTTCGGCGATGAAGTTGGCGTTCAGGCAAAATTTATAAAATCCTATCCAAATCCTGCCTCTTCGGTGGTGAATTTTGAATTTCAAAAAGGATACAACAGACTTTACTCCATACAGGTACTTAATTCTATTGGTAAAAAAATGTTTGAAGCCAAGAATGTTCCTTCCCTACTTTCTATTAATTTGAAAGAAGAAAAATTCTACCGTGGTATATATATTTACCAGTTAATAGACAAAAACGGAGTTGTGGTTGAATCCGGAAAAATACTTGTCGTTAATTAATTCTCTTTTTATTATTTGATGGTGTCAATTTGACTGAAAACCTGCATTGGCAAAATGTTTGACTGTTGTACATTTGCACACATTTAAATAAAAAGACGTTATGCAGGATTCAGAAAAGACAATACCGATTTTAGAAGAGCAAATGGATATTAATTCAGATGCTGACATCCCGGGCAATACACACCTAAGCAACGCCGAGCTGGATACAGAAAATATTATAGAAAAATTAGAGGCTGATGTTCAGGAGCAAAAAGACAAATATTTACGTCTTTTTGCCGAGTTTGATAATTATAAGCGTCGTACAGCGAAAGAGCGTTTGGAATTGATGCAAACTGCAGGCAAAGAAATGGCCATTGCTTTATTAGATGTTGCTGATGATATGGATAGAGCAGAAAAGCAAATCGTCTCTGATGATGATATCAACCATGTAAAAGAAGGTGTACAATTGGTGTTTAACAAACTCCGTTCCTTACTTCAACAAAAAGGAATTGTTGCCATGAATAGCCTCGATACTGAATTTGATGTTGAAAAACACGAAGCAGTTACAGAAATACCTGCAGGAGAAGAAAAAGCAGGTAAGGTTGTAGATGAGTTACAAAAAGGTTATTACATGAATGATAAACTCATTCGCTTTGCAAAAGTTGTTGTAGGAAAATAAAGTATACTTTAAAAAAATACGTTTTGGTAAGTAGCATTTAAGCACATTATCAAATTAGCTAACTAGCCTTATGAAGAGAGATTTTTACGAAATATTGGGTGTTAAAAAAGGTGCATCGCAAGATGAAATTAAAAAGGCATACCGTAAAACGGCCATGCAATTTCACCCCGATCGTAACCCCGGCGATAAAGCCGCTGAAGATAAATTTAAAGAAGCAGCAGAAGCATACGAAATACTAAACGATTCCGATAAAAAGGCACAGTATGACCGTTTTGGTCACAACGCATTTTCCGGCGGTAGAGCTGGAAGCCAGGGTTTTGGCGGAATGAATATGGATGATATATTTAGCCAGTTTGGAGATATATTTGGTGGTGGAAATGATGAAGGGTTCGGCAGTTTTTTTGGTGGCGGAAGGCGAGGTGGCGGCGGTAACAGCCGTGGTACACGAGGCAGTAATCTTAGGGTAAAAATGAAATTATCTTATGAAGAAATTGCAAAAGGAGTAACCAAGACCATCAAGGTAAAGAAATATGTAAAGTGCACAACATGCACAGGCTCTGGTGCAAAAGATAAAAACAGCATGCAAACTTGTGGCACTTGTGGTGGCAGTGGTCAGGTAAGAAAAGTACAGAATACCTTTTTAGGGCAAATGCAAACCGTAACAACCTGCCCGGCCTGCAGTGGCGAAGGAAGTACCATTACAGCAAAATGTGCACCCTGCAAAGGAGAAGGAAGAATATATGACGAAGAAACAGTAACGGTTGATATTCCTGCAGGCGTGCAGGAAGGAATGCAGCTCAGCGTTTCAAGCAGAGGCAATGCAGGCGAGCGTGGGGGCTCATCAGGAGATTTAATTGTTCTTATTGAAGAAGAAGCACACCCACACCTTACCAGAGAAGGTTTGAACGTTGGTTTTGATTTGCACATTACTTTTCCCGATGCTGTATTTGGTACACAGGTAGAAGTGCCAACCATTGACGGAAGAGCAAAAATAAAAGTGCCGCCAGGTACACAAAGCGGTAAAATTTTCAGACTCAAAGGAAAGGGTTTTCCTAATGTAAACAGTTACGAAAAAGGCGATCAGTTAATACAGGTAAATATTTGGACACCACAAAATATTAGCAGCGAAGAAAAAGAGGCTCTTGAAAAAATGCAGGACTCTAAAAATTTTGTACCTAGCCCTGAAAAAAGTGACAAGTCATTTTTTGATAAAGTAAGAGAGATGTTCAGTTAAAAATTGAATTTTATATGATAACTTTTAAATGCCTGCGTTAATGCGGGCATTTTTGTTTTGGGGCTGTAAACAGTAGTTAATTTTCAACATTTGTTCGTTGCCCGCCTGCAATGTTTTTACCCAAAGGCGGCAAAAACGATTTTCGGCTAAGCAACGCAGCCTTTCCTCCATAAATCTGTGTTCAACTTTTATTGCGTGATAGATTTACTTGATCTAAATATTTAAAGTTCAAACAAAACCAATATTCTACCCCGTTGCAAGTTCATTTTTCGTTAATTTGCTTTCACAATTATGCTGCAAAAATTACGAATACTCAATTACGCCATCATTGATGAACTAACGATCAGTTTCTCCCAAAAACTAAATATTATTACAGGCGAAACCGGCGCAGGAAAAAGTATATTAATGGGTGCGCTTGATCTGGTATTGGGCAAACGTGCAGACATTGCAATTTTAAAAAATAAAGATAAAAAGTGCATTGTAGAAGCAACGTTTGTAGTTAAAAACAATGAAGCCATACAACAGTTTTTTTTAAACAATGATCTTGATAAGGAAGAGGAGATTTTAATAAGAAGAGAGATTGCAGCAAATGGTAAAAGCAGGAGTTTTGTAAATGATACCCCAGTAAATCTTACGCAGTTAAAAGAACTAACTGGTAACCTTGTAGATCTTCATCGCCAGTTTGATACGCTTGAAATTAGTTCAGAAAATTTTCAAAGAGAAGTGATGGATGCTCTTGCTGATAATGCAGCACTGCTTGCCCAACTAAAAATAGTTTTTATAAAATACAGCACTGTAAAAAACGAGCTGGAAACATTGCGACTGCAACAGGCAAATGCAGACAAGGAAGCTGATTACAATAAATTTTTAC